>NZ_JAMPRR010000015.1:0-1306 GCF_028483405.1 Providencia sp. PROV076
TTAAACTTACTCATAGTTACCTCGATAATTACTCTATCGTTGGTGATTAGATGCCCCGTTAGTGTTAGCGCACAGCGGGGCATTGCTTTTTTAGTAAGTAACCATTGCGTTATGGTATCGCGGTAGTTACCATACTCATAATCATTATAACCGTGGTAGTTACCAATGCAAGAGAAAAAAGAGAAAAAGGCGTTTGACCGTTCAGGTAGCACAATGAAACATATTCGCTTTGAAGATGATCTATTAGAGCAAATCAATACTGCCTCTGCAGATACTTCATTTAGCGCATGGGTTAAGACAGCCTGTCGTAACGAGCTGGAAAGATTAGGTGTTAAGCCTAAAAACTGATATTTGCCATACCAGAGAAGTAAGCTAGTATTAATATTCTCACTTGCTCGGTATTCAATATCGACGTTTCCAAGGGTAGCCGATTGGCTGCCCTTTTTTATGGACTCCAAAAACTCAATTCTGCCCCGTGTAGTGATGCCGAATAAACCTTGCATAAGGTGAGAAAAATCACCTTTAGCAAATGGTGTAAATTCTCCACGTTTTGAGTGACTCACATTTGAGTAGCGCAAAATATCAGCGGATTTATAACCTGAGAAATATTCCCCAGATTTATTTCCCGTAAATTTGGGTGATTGATTGGCGTAAATTTTCGCTAATACATCGGCTAAAGTTTTAGCTGATTGCTGAGCTAAAATATTGACCGAGTAACCAGACGAAAGTTTGTCTGATTGACTATAACTTGAAGTTAGATTCAAGATGGATAAAAGGGCGTCCACTTTAACCGACTCCCCACCTGCCAGTAGGAAATCATTCTCTTGGTAGGCAATATTCACCCAATCGGGTGTTAATTGATTAATATTTAAACTTTGATTCCCCCGATTTGGGGTATCAAACATTGCTTTAGTCGCATTCATCATATTAACCACCAATCCGCACTGTAGGACTCATTAAACTAGCGAACTGCTCAATGCGTTTGCTAACCTCTCGCAATGCCTGAGTAGCCGATAACCCCGAATCAATAGCATCCTGAAATGCTGCCTGTTCGATTTTTTGCATGCAGACTAATAAACCTAATTGTTGCTCGTCTGCGCTGGCACGTTCGCCAGTGAGTAAGCCTGTTAATCGGTTCTCTGTACGGGCTAGGTTGATGTAATGATATTTCTCTGCGCCTAAGTCTCTGAGTGCGTCGCGTGACTCATGGTAATGAGGCAGATATTCGCGGCGGATAGGTTCAGCGGCGCGTTTCTTACTGAATGCTTTGGTTACGTCCAGCTTGAATTGTGTCATCTGCTCATGA
>NZ_JAMPRR010000016.1:0-255636 GCF_028483405.1 Providencia sp. PROV076
TTGGCTGTTTTCAGGGTGAGCGAATCCACCAGCATTTAAGCTGTTATTTTTTAGTTTCATTTTCTTATTCCGTTATTTTGTCGGGTAGAGGCTTAAAATGTTATTTACGTGTGCTTTATCCAGTGTTTGGTAATTACCTTGTTCAGCGCGTTCATTAATTAAATTGATGACCTTTTGCGCGTCCTGAGCCGTCTTAAAGCGGTAGCGGTAGTGTGAGCCAATACCATCAGGATTAGGCTCATCAATACGTTCTAGTTCGATATTTAATAAACGTTCCAATTCATTTGGATAATTACGACCTGACGATAAGCGACAATGAATTAATATTTCATTCTCAGTAAATCCATTAATGCCAGTACCTAACATATATAAACGGGCACGGTGTTTTTTCGGTGGGTTCTTTGATAGAATAGATGCTGTCGCGTTATCCTGAGAAGCCACCTGTAGCGGGTGGTTTTTCTTTTCCATTATGCCACCTCGCCAGTGCGTGATTCAGCAATCTTATTTGCTACCCACTCATCGACTTCTGACTCAACAAAAGCAATAGAACGAGTACCTATCTTTACTGATTTAGGGAATTGACCTGCTTCAATGAGGCGATAAATCCACGCCTTACCATAGCCAGTACGACGCATAACTTCAGGTAAGCGAATGAGGTTTTCTTTTAAGGTTGTTACTGTTGGCATGATGCCCCCTGTTATCTGATTAATGATACGCCTTGATGGACGCCCGTATATCTCAGGAGGTATGCTATATATAGTTTTATAAATTAAAAATGACGCTTAAACTAATAAATTTCCGCTACTTTATCATGACCATTTTATTCATTTATACATCATTCAACGTCATGACATAAGAGCGCTTAATTTTACATAGTTTTGTCCTTAATTTTTAATAACTCAAACTCATAATTGAATTTATTCAACATAAAACTTCTTCGCCCAGCCAGTGGATTCATAAATATTTTTTCTTCCCTATGCGTATACTTATAAGCCATTTGAGAGTCAATGATGCTTCTCATTCTATCTCTTTTCTCATTCAGTGCGTTGTCATACCCAACTAGCACTTCTTGTTTTTTTATATTATTGCTCTTGGCTTTTGAAATAATCCTAGATACTGTCCTTTGGTCAATATAATTATCGATTACAGTGGAAGCTGCTATCAAATTAATAGCTTTATTTATATTCTCAAATCCATTTTCAATGAATAAAACAGCTAACGATGCTAATAACGCCCTATCATTTTTTGTTTGATCATTTCTACTTGTTATTAATTCACTTTTCAATATGTTTATTTCAGTCTCAATCCATAGAGGATTGAAGCTATTGTCGCCATTTGTAATTTTAAATTGAGCGCTATAATTATAATCAGATAAAATCCAATGATTATTCAATTGTATTAAATCCTCTAATTTAGATTTGTAATCCTCTAAAAAAGCGATTTTATACTCTATATATTTCACATTGTCTTCGTTTCTCAATTATGAGGCTATTTTAAAAAAAACAGAACAGACAACCCTTAAGTCAGCAACCATATTCCTACTGATTTCATTTTTTTTATAGTAAGAAGATGTATTACGATTGTTATTTACTATCTCCAAAATAAATGGATAAAAATCAATATTAAAATCAGTATCTATGCCCAGTGACTGGATGGCTTTAGTTAAATGAACTTCTTCTAAAAACTTGGACAAATAGCTGTATGATTCCTTCAAGCCTTGCCTTATCTCTTCTTTTTTTATTATTTCATCACAAGCTCTAGCAATTAAAATTTTTCTGTCATTATCATCATTTCTCTTTGTTGGAGCAGCAGCAACGCAGTAGTAAATATCCCAAATGAATAGATATATTTTTTTTGCATGATAACTTACCAATTCAATCTTATCTAAATCTGTCACAACGCCACCTCACGCCCTCTTTTGATAGGAGCTATGCCAGCTAGTAGAGGTGTACTAGTTTTCGGGAGCTACCCTAGACATAGCTTTATTCTTTATAGTCTACACAAGTCTACTACAGTCTATAATTACTGTCTATTTGTCCAGTTGTGACTATTTCAGGTACAAAAAACCAGACCTTTTATTGTCTGGTTCTGTATCTGGTTGCTGGTGGACTAAGCACGTTTAAAATTGCCGTGGACTACATTACCCCCGTTCTCTAATGCCCCCATGTAATCAGCGTACCATTGAAGCATTTCTCTACGGCCATCAAGGTACTGAGCATGGTTATACGTTCCACGAATAGAGTTCTTATCAACGTGCGCTAGCTGTGTCTCAATCCATGCGGTGTTATAACCTTGTTCGTGTAGGATAGTGCTCATTGTGTGTCTGAAGCCGTGGCCTGTGGCTCTGCCACTGTAACCCATGCGCCTAATCATCGTATTCAGTGCCATATCTGATATATGTTTTCTATAATCAGTGCGGCTAGGGAATATATATTGATAACTGCCACTGATAGGGTGTATCTGTTTCAACAAATCAATAACCTGCTCTGATAGTGGTACAATATGAGGGCGGCGCATCTTCATTTTTTCAGCCGGTATTTCCCATACTCCAGTATCAAAGTTAATTTCTGACCATTCCGCCTTTCTCAATTCGCCTGGTCGAACTCCAGTTAATATAAGCACCCTTAATGCCACTCTTACAATCTGGCTTCCCATGTACTTATCAATAGAAGAAAGAAACTCTGGTAATTCACTTACTGAAAGATGGGCGTAGTGCTCACGCTTATGTGGAACAAAGGCACTGGCTAAATCTGGCGCAGGGTTATACTCAGCCCTACCAGTAATAATGGCGTACTTCCATACCTCGCCACAACGTTGACGCACTTTCTTTAGCTTCTCGGTTGCTCCGCGCTTTTCCATAATAGAAAGTACTTCGAGTAGTTCCATGGGTTTGATTTCAGCAATCGGGCGATTACCTATATAAGGAAAAACGTCTTTCTCAAATGCGTCCATCATGTCATCACGATAACCAACAGACCAGCGATCCTTTCTGCCCTCATACCATTCAAGGGCAATATTTTTAAAGGTGTTTACACTGTCAATCTTTGAGGCTTGCTTTTGTTCTTTGCGTTGTTGGTTTGGGTCAATTCCATCCGCCAGCAATCTCTTTGCATCATCACGCTTTCTTCTGGCATCAGCTAGTGTAACGGTTGGATAAATTCCAATAGCTAAAAGTTTCTCTTTGCCATCAATTCGGTATTTTAACCGCCAATACTTTCCGCCATTAGTTTTAACCAATAGATACAGCCCACCACCATCTGACAGTTTGTAGTCTTTTTCTTTAGGCTTGCTGGAATCAATTTGCTTAACGGTTAGTTTCATTTGGGGGTACTCAAATCATGGGGTATAAATGTACCCCCATATGTACCACCTAAAGGGGGTAGTTTTCAATAGACGATAGTAGACGTTGGAATAATGGAATTCAGTTGGAATGCTTGATTTACTTGGGATTGGAAGACTTTAGTAGACTTGATTGGAAGTGAAGATGGCGGAGGAGGAGAGATTCGAACTCTCGGATGGTTTCCCATCGGCGGTTTTCAAGACCGCTGCCTTCAGCCGCTCGGCCACCCCTCCGCAATGACGTGCACTATAAACATCCTCTCATTGGATGTAAACCCCTAATGTGATCATTCGCTTTAAAAACATACGTCTTTCATACTGTTAGGCGAAAATATCAACATTCTAACGACTTTACTTGGGTTACATCTCTATTTTTGCTAAATTTACGTTCTAATTTTATTTGAGTTGAAAAAGAGTATGTTGGTTTTTAATAATCAAGAAATAGAAACAGATGCGCAAGGTTACCTGCTTGACAGCCAACAATGGAGTGAAGAATTAATTCCTTTACTCGCACAGCAAGAAGATATTGAAATTACCAATGAACACCTCGAAATTATCCGTTTCGTCAGGAATTTCTATTTGGAATTTAATACCTCTCCTGCTATTCGTATGTTAGTTAAAGCAGTTTCCCAGCAGTTTGGGGAAGAAAAAGGCAATAGCCGTTATTTATACCGGTTATTTCCTAAAGGTCCTGCTAAACAAGCGACTAAACTTGCAGGCCTGCCAAAACCGGTGAAATGCATTTAATTTCCGCTAATAGCGGACACTAAAGTCCGCTATTGGCTCGGTTTTCCAGTTTTCGGTAAAAAAATGGTCTACCTTTGCCCCTGGAGGCCCCCCAGCTTTCAGCCACTCATCAACAAACTCAATATCTTGCTCTGAGCCATAAATAGCTAGCTTAACACTACCGTCATCCCGGTTACACACAAAGCCTTTTATGCCATTCTGATTAGCCCAATGATAGGTCTGGTAACGAAACCCAACCCCTTGAACACGACCATAAATATAAAAATATCGACCTGATGTAATCATGTGAGCCTCCATTGTCAGAGCATAATGTATTGATACCTTCTTTTAACAGTTGTTTTTTATTCATTGAACAGATAATCTGCTAAATGAGGCACTGCTTTTGATCGTTACGTATAAAGACAGTGTATTGCGTTATTGATAATTGTCTATATCTTAGCTTGAAAACGCGTAGCACTGCCCATATATAGTTTGAAGTATAAGCAAGGCTTTTAGGAGGTCGCTATGATGATCACCAGTAAATATGGAATCGGGCAACAAGTTAGACACAAACTTCTCGGCTACTTAGGCGTTGTTGTCGATGTAGACGCTGAGTATTCGCTCGAACAACCACATGATGATGATATTGCCGCTAACAGCACACTACGCGATCTACCTTGGTATCATGTTGTTATGGAAGATGACAATGGGGATGCTGTTCATACTTATTTGGCTGAAGCTCAAATTACTTATGAAACCGTAGAAGACCATCCAGAGCAACCATCAATGGATGAACTAGCGGAATCAATAAGGTCTCAGTTGCAAGCACCTCGCCTTCGCAACTAACCTTCAAATATTTATATTGTTATTTATGAACGCAACCGTAAAGCAGCTCACTAGCTGCTTTACTTTTTTAACGCTAGAAATACTTTATTTTTCAAGACCTAAAGCAGGTATTTCTTGTTTTGGGCATTTATCCATAACAAACTGCAAACCAGCCTGCAAAGCGATTTGCTGTGCTTCTTCACTAATCACCCCTTTTTGTAACCACAAAACTTTAGCTTTAATTTCCACTGCTTCTCTGGCCACTCCTACTGCAGCTTCTGCATTACGAAACACATCGACCATGTCAATAGGCTCTGGTATATCACTAAGTTTTTCGTATACAAGCTGCCCTAATAAAGTTTGCCCAGCCAATTTGGGGCTCACTGGAATAACGGTATAGCCTTGATGCAAAAGATATTCCATAACTTCATAACTCGGCCTATTTGCCTTATCACTCGCTCCCACTAAAGCAATAGTTCGAACACACTTTAAAATTTCAGCAATTTCTTGATCTCTCATCAAAATATCTCCCAAAACCTATAAACTATTCACTAGCATTATGATATATGTTGTATATCTTTGCTCATTCAATTTTTAAAGATGTTTATCTCGCATCTTACTTAAGGGAATATCATGGAATCAACAACCCGTAAAATTACAGCCTCAAAAAATATTGCTTTGGTTGCCCATGACCACTGTAAACCTTCATTATTATCTTGGACTAAGAAAAACAATGAACGGCTCCAAACTCACAAATTATACGCAACCGGCACAACAGGTAATTTAATCCACCAGCACACTGGGTTGCCAGTCACCAGTATGCTAAGTGGCCCTATGGGGGGAGACCAGCAAATAGGCTCAATGATCGCAGAACAAAAAATCGACCTCTTGATTTTCTTCTGGGACCCTCTTAATGCTGTACCTCATGACCCTGATGTTAAAGCATTGTTACGTTTGGCTACAGTTTGGAATATTCCTGTCGCGACCAACCCTGCAACTGCTGATTTTTTAATCACATCACCCTATTTTGATAATGTAATAGACGTCGTTATTCCTGATTACGAAAGCTATTTAAATAAACGAACTAACTAATCTACCAATATTAAGCGCCACAGCATTCTGGCGCTTAATACAAAATAAGATTACCTTAAGGTTTCTTTTGCTTTGGAACGCCCAATTGCTTGAGTTCATCAACAAATTCTGACGGTTTTTCTGGGTCATAGAGTAACCAAACTTGCTGCTTAGCCCGTGTTAATGCGACATACAGCAAACGTCTTTCTTCTGCGTGATCAAAATCTTCTGGTTTAGGCAATAAAGCTCGCTCAATGATTGATTCGCGCGCAGGAGCAGGGAAACCATCCTTTCCACTATTCAGACCACAAATGATGACATGGTCTGCTTGCTGCCCTTTTGAGGCATGAATCGTCATAAACTGAATATTTAATTTTGGCCAACGAGTTTTGGCTTTATCTAAAATAGTAGGTTTTAAATAATGGTAGCGGGCTAGCACTAATACCGTTTCATCATCAAGCACATAGCCACTCATTTTGTCCAACAAACGTTCAAAGGCATCCTCACAAAGAAGAACAACCGATTTTTTATTCCCTTTCGTTAAGCTATTCAATGGTTTATCTAGCTGCATTGGGTTTTGTAAAATAAACTGGTTAGCCACTTCACCAATACGCTCATTAAAACGATAAGTGGTGTCTAAAGCGCAAAGTTCTCCAATGCCAAAGTTATGCTCAAACGATGTTGTTAAGTCTAATTCTGCACCACTAAACCGATAGATAGCCTGCCAATCGTCTCCAACAGCAAATAACGTCGTTTGCTTATTCTGCTGTCGTAGTACCTGCAATAATTTAGCTCTAAGAGGCGAAATATCTTGGAACTCATCGACTAAAATATGTTTCCATGGGCTAATAAAACGCCCTTTCTCTAAAATGTTAATGGCCTGATGAATTAATCCAGAAAAATCAATTGCACCTTCATCTTTCAAAGCGCTTTTCCACACTTTCAATAACGGCGCCATTAAACGAATGCGCTTTTGGAAAAGGTCCCTTATTTCTTCTTCCGTATTATCAATCATGTCCTTCTGGCTACCGCCATGCATACGCATTAAGCTTAGCCAACGGTCTAACCTAGCAGCCACTTTATTGCTTAATTTTTCGTCTTTCCAAAACTCACCGTCTGGAATTTCCCACTGCAATTCTTCAGAAAGCCATTCTCGCCAGCCTTTTGCTTGTGCTTTCTTTGCTGAACATTGTTCTCGCCATTCATTTAATAATAGTGTTTGCCGTTTTTGAGTGTCAGTTTCTAACTCACTAATTACTGGCGATTTTTTGCTACCTTCACGAATAATGTGTAAAGCAAGAGCATGGAAAGTTTTTGCTTCAATATCTTGTTGTAGTCGTGAATGAATACGTTCATTCATTTCATCTGCCGCTTTGCGACCAAAAGCTAACAATAGAATTTGTTCTGGTTTTGCCAAACCTCGCAAGATCAACCAGCCAGCCCTAGCCACGAGGACTGATGTTTTACCACTCCCAGCCCCCGCCAGTACTAATACGTTATCCTCACCATTAATTACAGATAAAGACTGTGAATAATTGAGTGGTGATGTTTCTACTTGCTGGAAAAAATCGTGATAGTGAACTAAGACAGACTCACACCAGTGATCGTTAATTTGCCGCCGACAGTTTTGGCCATTATTTAGCCAATTTAAGCATTCGTGATATTGTGGTGCACAATTTTCAAATAATAAAAGGCGCGCCAAAGGCATAGGTAGCGATGAGAATTTCTGTGATATTTTATCTTTTATCTCGGCTAAGTGGCGCAACGTCAACCAATGATCTTGTTGCGTCAATTGTTCAATCGAATTAACTAATTCACTCAATACACTAGCACTGACGTGGCTCATTTCAGTGCTCCATTGTTGCCATTTTTCATTTAAGTAATGATAAAAGCGCTGAGTTTGCTTCCATTCCGTACCATGTAAACGAACAACCTGCTCATTCACAATTTCAAATTCTAACTCCCCCCAAACAATCCCTCTCTTACAACGAATATCAATGAGTTCATTAAATGGGATAAGATATTGGTGGTTTTCACCACTCACTTCAATACCTGCGTTGAGCAAGCGAACCCGATTGTAGGGATGCTGAGCCAGACGCTGTCCAATCTGTGTTGATTTCAGTTCCATACGTCCTGCACCTGAGAAAATCAATGACAAAAATACGGTTGGCTTGATTCCAAACGGTTTTTTATTCCTTGCAAACAAGCTATCCTATATAGATTAGGGCTTGTCTTACCTTTGAGGTACTTTGTGCTAACACTGCTTACCAGTTATCGTCGTGTGCTATATAACAGCCATATTTTATATTATATCCGAATCTTTATAGCCCTGACAGGCGCAACCTTGGTGCCGTGGTTATTAAACCAAGAGCCTAAAATCACTATCCCACTTACCTTGGGCGTGGTTGCTGCAGCACTGACTGACTTAGATGATAGGCTAACTGGCAGAATAAAAAATTTAATTATTACACTTTTTTGTTTTTTTATTGCATCCGTTTCAATTGAACTGCTGTTTCCATACCCTTTGTTTTTCTTTTTTGGCCTCGCCTTTTCCACGTGTGGTTTTATTCTTCTTGGTGCTTTAGGGCAGCGATACGCAACCATCGCATTTGGTGCACTGTTAATTGCCATTTATACCATGCTCGGTGTACCTATTTTTGATACTTGGTACCAACAACCTGCATTATTACTCACAGGGGCAATTTGGTATAATATCTTAACTTTGATTGGCCATATTTTATTTCCTGTTAGGCCACTACAAGATGCAATAACCCAATGCTACCAGCAACTTTCAGCTTATCTAGATGCAAAAGCCAACTTATTTGACCCAGACTTAGAAGATGACTACCAACGTTCAGTTTATGATTTAGCTTTAGTAAACAGTCATTTAGTTAGCACCATGAACCAAGCTAAAATTGCATTACTGAGCCGATTAAAAGGAGATCGGGGACAAAAAGGCACGCGAAATTCACTGCATTATTATTTTGTTGCCCAAGATATTCACGAACGAGCAAGTTCATCTCACATACAATACCAACAACTTAGCCGTACTTTACGTCATTGTGATATTTTATTTCGTTTCCAACGCCTACTAACCATGCAAGCAAGAGCCTGCCAGCAAGTTGCTCAATCGGTTTTATGGCGTAAACAATACCAACATAACCCTCGTTTTGAACGTACCTTCACTTACATTGAAAAATCGCTACAGCTACTAAAACAGCAATCACCTGAGCTTCATGAAATTAAAGCTCTGTATAACTTGCTTAAAAACTTAAAAGGCATTGACGTTCAACTTAAAGGCCTAAGCCTTGAGCAAAGTACATGGCAGCAAAATAATAAACAAATAGAGCAATTATCTGACGAATCGTTATCAGGTATTAGTGATATTATTTCGCGAGTTAAACACCATTTAACCCCGAAATCCTCTTTATTTCGCCATGCGGTCAGAATGTCAATTCTCCTTTGTACTGGCTATATCATCATCCAACTATTTGATATGGAAAGAGGATATTGGATATTACTCACTAGCTTATTTGTATGCCAACCTAACTACAGCGCCACTAAACGCCGTTTAGCTCTACGTATAATAGGCACGATTGTTGGTATTCTCATTGGCTTACCCTTGCTGAATTTAATCCCTTCAATGGAAGGCCAACTCACGCTAATCGTTATTTCTGGTTTGCTGTTCTTTATGTTTCGCAGTAGCCAATACGCCCAAGCAACCTTATTTATCACGCTACTCGTCTTGTTTTGTTTTAACCTACTTGGCGAAGGGTTTGACGTTGCACTTCCACGGATCATTGACACATTAATTGGTTGCTTTATTGCATTACTTGCCGTCAGCTTCATTTGGCCTGACTGGAAATTCCGTCAACTTCCCCAGGTCATACAAAAAACCATGGATAGCAACTGCCGTTATTTAGATGCTATTTTACAACAGTACTACCAAGGTAAAGACAACCGCCTTGAATATCGAATCGCACGAAGAGACGCACATAATAATGATGCAGAATTCGCTTCTATTGTCTCCAATATGGCTTCTGACCCTAAGTCTTATCGAATCACTCAAGAACAAGCTTTTCGCCTTCTCTGCTTAAACCACACTTTACTCAGCTATATCTCTGCATTAGGTGCGCATCGTGAAAAAATGCAAAATGAAGGTAATCTTTCATTACTCAACGACGCTATTTGTTATGTTGAATCATCGCTACAAATCACAACCATTGACCCACTCGTTATTGATGAAAAATCAGATAAACTTCGCCACAGTTTATTGCAGCGCATAGATAACATTTCAACCAGTGATGACGAAAAAACGTTACTTATCATGGAACAAACTAAGTTATTGCTCGAACTAATTCCTGAGATAAAACAAATAATTCGAACCATTAGTGCGTCATAAATATACCGATGAGCGGGTATTGAAATTCTAAATACCCGCCCATCTTCATATGGCGTAATGTAATATTAACTACAAAAATACCAGTCCACTTTCGCAGGTTTAGGCTGACGTCAACTCAAAACTATTATACCAAGCGATTAACTCTTGTTTGATATCCTTGGGTAAAACAGCACTATGGCACCCCTCTATTGCAGCGGCTAAGCCAATGAGTAACTTAATACTGGGGTTATTCCTACCATGTTTTTTTAACTTCATAAAACAAGCCTTTGCGCCCATCAAACGCAAATCATCAACATGAGATACACCTATTTTCCCTAGTGCGCGCTCAACCGACATATTCATATTAGGCAAATCTTTTATACGCATAGTCATTGATTGCTTTTGTTTTAATTCCTCGATAGCTGAACGGTATGCCAGCTCAATATATTGAAGAAACAAGGACTCGTCATGCCAAACTTGTTCCGAAAGTTGGTAGTAACGCATTTCCAATGGAATGCCTTTTTTAGTATAAACTAATCGATTAAACCCTGACGCTTCAAAGTGACTTCTTGCCACTAAGCAGCCACGCAAATAAAAACAACCGTCGAGTACCAACCCTACAATTGCATCATCGACTAATAGACAAAACCCACCGAAATGATTTTTACGTTTTAACTCGCCAAACTGACTTAACAAATGAGATAAATAAAAATTTTTTTCTTCTTCTAACAACATTACCAAACTCCTTTTTGGGTATGCTCAATTTTCATCCTTGAGAAAATTAATTTTATAATTTCTTTTTTTACAGATAATTACGCATAACCAATTTTGAGAGTATCCATAAAAAATGCCAAGAAGAATGCAGAAAAAAACAACAAAGTTGCGAAGCGCTTTGAAAAAATAGTCTTGATATTGGATGGATATACAGTTACTGTATGTTTATACAGCATTGTAACGAGGTAAATTATGAGCATCTATTCTTGGAACAACTCAACAGAACATTCTCTTAATAATTACGCACAATCAATCCCTGCGACAGGGCTTACTAACAGCTCTATGCAACAAGGTATGGTGAGCGAACTTGTTTACGATGAAAAACACCCTATTATGGATTACATTTTATTACCCATGCTTCGCCAGTTTGGGGTTCAATCACGCTGGTTACTCTGGCTAAGTCCTAATAAAAAACTCAGTAAACACTGGTTAGAACAATCAGGTATACCCACCAATAAAGTTATGCAATTAAATCATATGGAAGATATCACTACGATTGATGCCATGGAAAAAGCATTAAGAAGTGGTAATTATAGTGTGGTTTTGGGGTGGCTGCCGGAAATAAGCGAGCAAGATTTTATTCGTTTGCAATATGCTGCTCAAGAAGGCCGTTCTATCGGTTTAATTATGCGCCCACAGAAAACATATGATATGGTTAGTACACAAGCAAGACAGTCAAACCACTTAAAAATTCATTCAAATCATTACCACTAGGCAAGATTAAGAATTTTCTTACTAAATTTAACCTTTAGACATATTTGTCTCTAAAGTTAAATTAAAAGTATTGTAGATCAATCAGATAGATTAAAAATAATCATTGCTAAAAATATACATATCTCTCTGATTTATACACTAAAAAAACACTTTTTTTAACGATTATTGCTCACTCTACTTGTATCTTTTTAAGTTCGTTGTAGACTTTAGCTTGTTCGGCTTATGGCATTATTTTTTTACTTTTCTTATTTTTTTGTAGATAATGTCTGCGAAACCTAGCAAGTAAATTAAACCAATGGCATATAATAAGGCTCAGCGAAGCCAAGCCAATATTGGATGATAACGAGGCGTAAAAATGAAAAAAACAGCTATCGCAGTAGCAGTGGCAGTAGCAGCTTTTGCAACCGTTGCACAAGCAGCTCCAAAAGATAACACTTGGTATACCGGTGCTAAATTAGGTTGGTCTCACTATGAAGACACTAAATTCACTCCTAACGATGGCCCTTCAGTAGGTAGTTCTACCGAACGTGATACTTTAGGTGCGGGTGCATTTGCTGGTTACCAATACAACCAGTACATGGGCTTCGAATTAGGTTATGACTGGTTTGGTAAAATGAAATACAAAGGCGCTGACAAAGGCGACTTAACATCTATGGGTGTTTCATTAACTACTAAATTAAGCTATCCAATCATGGATGACTTAGACGTTTACACTCGTTTAGGTGGTATGGTTTACCGTACAGAAGCTAAAGCTAACCAACGTAACTACAAAGAAACTGACACTGGCGTTGCACCTGTATACGCACTGGGTCTTGAGTACGCAATCACTCCAGAGTGGGCTACTCGTTTAGACTACCAATGGGTTAGCAACTTAGGTGACAAAGACAACATCGGTACTCGTCCAGACAACGGCATGCTGAGCGTTGGTGTTGCTTACCGTTTCGGTCAAGCTGATGCTCCAGTTGTTGCTCCAGCTCCGGTTGTTGCTCCAGCTCCAGTTGTTGAAAACAAACGCTTTACTCTGCGTTCAGACGTTCTGTTTAACTTCAACAAAGCAAGCCTGAAACCAGAAGGTCAAGAAGCTCTGAATGAGCTGTACAACGAACTGAGCAGCATCGACCCAACTCAAGGTCGCGTACTGGTAGTTGGTTTCACTGACCGTATCGGTTCACAAAACTACAACCTGCCACTGTCACAAAAACGTGCTCAGTCTGTAGTTGACTACTTAGTTGCTAAAGGCGTTCCAGCTAGCGCAATCGCTGCAGAAGGCCGTGGTAAAGAAGATCCAGTAACTGGTAACAAATGTGACGATGTTAAAGGCCGTGCTGCTCTGATCGAGTGTTTAGCGCCAGACCGTCGCGTTGAAATCGAAATCCAAGGTACAACTGAAGTTGTAACTCAACCAGGTGCTTAATTCTTAGCCCTAGTTTGAATTTCGAACTGAAAAACAAAAACCCCAATGAATATTGGGGTTTTTTATTGTCAGAAATAACAAAACAAGTACAACCCCAAAATTTACTTTCAAAAATCTAATTCTGTAATAAGGGTATCTTGCTTGGACACACACGATTAAGCGACGCTCATCACTGATTTTCTTTAATTATCCGTTCCCTTTGGGGTCCCAAGGATCGCTTGTAAATCTTGTTTCAATGAGCTCATCTGGCTTTCATATTTATCTTTATGTTCCGCGTCCTCAATCAACTGAATAATAGTTTCAGACAACGTCTTATTACGCTTCACAGCAAGATTAGACAAACGCTGCCACACCGAAAAGTTTAAATCTATTGATTTCTTACGTGTATGTGGGTGTTCTGCATTAAAATGACGCTTGCGCCTCGCTCGAATACTCTGTTTCATTCGATTATCAAGCTCTGGATTCATATGCAGAGTGATCCACTTTAGTACATCAATCGGTCTATTTTCCATTTTTAGCAGCAAGTCTATCGCTTCTTTTTCTGCGCTTCTTTCTATATAGCGGGTAATTGCTTCGCCACCCCTTGCCTTATTGACGAGGTATTCCCATTTCCAGCCACATTCAAGATTTTCAAGCTGCTGATATTTCATAATTTTTCCTGAAGAAAATTGAACCTATCTTTATATTAGCAAGATTATATACAAAATACTCAAGCAGATATTCGATTTAGTGGAATATTCACTCTTTCAATAAAGAAGATAACCTGCCCTTGTGAAAATAGTGTACAATCTGCCCCTATCTGTTAACAAATTAATAAAACTGCATGTCCACATTTGAATACATACTCGTCATCTATGGGATTGGCGGTGTATGCGCAATGCTATTTACCCTACTCGTAACAAAAGACCCTAACTGTTTTATGCGCTTACTGAGCGCCATACTTATTGGCTTAACTTGGCCAATGACACTACCAATTGTATTTATGTTTTCGTTATTCTAGTCGATAATTCAACAATTATTGCTGCAAGATTGCCTATCAAAGGCTAATATAGCAAGCTTGCCCATTGGGTAATGAATGAGCCTGAAATTTGTTTATAAAACAAACAATGTTATTTAGCAAATTTATTAAATAAACCTTATTCAGGTATATACGCCCAGCTTATTGGCAGGCATTTTATTTATAACCCTATTAATAGCAGATAATTATAGTGATCAGTCAAGAACTAACATGGCAAGGCCTAATTCCTAACTTATCGTCATTTCAGACGAAATTTGTATCTTCAGAAACGTTGACCCCTACAGTTTTATCAGATATTCAGCCTAGGCTATCTGATGGCATACAACATTTCGTTGATGAATTTGCCCAAACACGCTTTATGTTTATCAAGTCTGATGAAAGTGAGGCGTATCTTAGCCTTTATGCTAATGCAATTACCCCCTTACTGGCAGAGATAAATACCATTGATGGTGATTATCAATTATCTGAAGATAGCCGTCTTTTTCAGTGGAAAAGTGGTGTTAAAAGCCGTTTCTCTTCTCATGAAAAAATCGCTTACCGTAGTTGGATAGAACCCGAACAATTATTTGGCTATGTCACCCCTTCATTGAATTTAGTGCCAGGATTACTCCACAAAATTAATGGCGGGATCTTAGTTATCGCAGCTAGCGCATTAATCAACCAACCTTTAATGTGGGCTCGCCTAAAAAATATGGTTAACCGTCAACAACTTGAATGGTTGCCTTATTCTGAAAATCAGCCTTTACCGATTGAAATTGAGCCACAACCTTTAGAGCTTAAAGTTATTATTGTTGGTGATAGATTAGCTTTAGAAGAATTTGAATTTACATCACCGGAGCTATTTAGCTGCGCTATTTATGGCGAATATGAGCCTGTTATGTTCTTCGAAGATGAGGAACAATTGAGCTTATGGATGCGTTATATAAAATCCATTATTGACTCCAATAAATTACCACATATTTCGCCTGATGGATGGGTCCCTTTTATCCAACAAGCTGTACGTTACTGTGAGGATAAATTTAATCTTCCTCTTGATATTCTTTGGTTAGTTCGCTCTCTTGTTGATGCCAGCCATTACCATGTTAACCATTTGTTGACTCAAGAGTCATTTAAGCAAGCAAATGAAAACCGCCAATGGCGCCACAGTTTTCTTGCTGAACGTACTCAGGACGATATTCTGCAAGAACAAATCTTCGTTAAAACTGAGGGCGAAGTTATCGGCCAAGTTAATGGCTTGTCTGTCTTGCAATATCCAGGGCACCCTGACGCCATTGGTGAGCCATCCCGTATTACCTGTGTCGCACATTTAGGTGACGGTGAATTCACAGATGTAGAACGTAAAGCAGAGCTGGGTGGGAATATCCATGCCAAAGGCATGATGATCATGCAAGCCTATTTAAATTACGAGCTTAAATTAGAGCAACCTCAGCCTTTCTCCGCCTCTATCGTCTTTGAGCAATCTTATGGTGAAGTTGATGGTGATAGCGCATCACTCGCAGAGCTGTGCGCTTTAATTAGCGCATTATCACTACAGCCTATTGATCAACAAGTTGCTATCACAGGTGCGGTTGACCAATTTGGCTATGTTCAGCCTATTGGCGGGGTGAATGAAAAAATTGAAGGTTTCTTTGATATCTGTGAAAAGCGTGGGTTAACAGGCAACCAAGGTGTCATTATCCCAATGGCAAATGTTCGCCACTTATGTACTAAATCAGCTGTCGTTGAAGCCGTACAAGAAGGCCAATTCCATATTTGGCCTGTTGAACATGTCGCCCAAGCCATTACTTTACTGACTAAGCAACCTTACTTTGAACAACAAGCTGAAGAAGAAAATGTACACCTGTTAGCTTTAATTCAAGAACGAATCAATCAAGCAAACTCACCTGATAAAGCCAGACTTCCTTGGTTCTTAAAATGGATTAGTTAAGTAAAGATTGCGTAAAAAATAGCAGATCGGAGTTGTTCAGCGTACAAGTGTAAGCTATCCTGTAGCCCTACACATAATAAAGGCTATCTTAAGAACATGGTTGAGAAACGCGGATCCTACACAAAAGATGATTTAATTGCTTCTGGTAAAGGTGAGTTATTTGGAGAAAATGGTCCTCCACTCCCATCAGGAAACATGTTGATGATGGATCGTATCGTCAGTATGACTGAAGATGGCGGTACATTTAACAAAGGTTATGTGGAAGCTGAACTGGATATTAATCCAGACCTTTGGTTTTTTGGCTGCCACTTTACAAACGACCCTGTCATGCCAGGCTGTTTGGGCCTCGATGCAATGTGGCAGCTAGTTGGCTTCTACCTTGGCTGGCTCGGTGGTGAAGGTAAAGGACGTGCTTTAGGTGTTGGCGAAGTTAAATTTACTGGCCAAGTTCTGCCTACTGCGAAAAAAGTCACTTACCGCATCAGCTTTAAGCGCGTGATCAACCGTAAGCTGATCATGGGGTTAGCTGACGGTGAAGTATTAGTTGACGGTAAATTAATTTATACTGCAACGGACTTAAAAGTGGGTCTTTTTAAAGATACGAGCGCATTCTAAACATTTGAAATGCAAACCTCCGCAATCGCGGAGGTTCTTAAATGAATTGATATCTTAAACTTAAAAACCCGAAAAATACTCAAGAAAACGAGTACAGGTTATTTAAGCTAAACGATCAAAGAATGTGGGGGTTACACCACCGCTATGGTTCGATCCTCCATCGCCTTTCGCCAACCACCTAGCCAATGCGACCGAGCATCTACTGCTTGATACGGGCACAACTCTTTAGAGCGCCCTGCTAAACCTGCTTGATAACCTCTTGATAAAGCTCTTTCTAAACGGTCTCGCTTCTGTCTTTTCATGCCTTACTTCCCTCATCATTTAAATGGAAAAGAAAACAGCACCTACTATTTTTAATAGGTACCCTATAGAAATAGCGCCCGTTGATAAAAAAATCAAGTAAAGATTTTCATATATTTGTCATAAATAGCATAAATGTGACTTGTATATGACAATTAACATAACCTATTGATTTTAATTTAAAATAAAAACATTCTTTTATTTATCATAATATTAGAGAACAAAAGCAATTATTATTCACTAATATATAAATTAAAAGAATATCTATATTTAATTAAATTAAAAATGCACCTTGAATATATAAACCACATATATTCAAGGTGCATTTAATATAAATTACTTAAGTAATAACCAAAGATTAGTATTTATCTATCTCTTTCGCAATACTCTCAGCCACTTGTTGCCAACCCATCGATAACGTACGAACCAGCTCAGGGTAGCCATCTTCATTTTGGTCTAGCTGCACATCAAAATTACGGCGGATCACATTTTTATCATGAGAGTAAGTCCAAAAACCTTGGATTAATACTTTGCCGTCATATCGCCCATTAAAGGCTGTTAAAGTAATATCAAGTGTATCCGGTGAGTTCTGTAATGGCTGCAAAGACACCAGTTTTTCAGGTAACGCTGCAGATAATTCACTCACCATCGACTGACCAAGCTGTTGCTCTAATGGGCTAGCCCATAGATGTGTACTTGCATTGGTATAACTGACATCTGTCGTCTGGTAGGTAATCCCATTTGATGTCAGCACATCTGATAACATAATGCGTTGCAACCATACTTGGCCTTTATTCATCACCTCTGCAGATTGTGTCTGAGGAGTTTTCATTGGCAATTGGTAGTACTTTTTCTCTGGAGTACTACTACAAGCTGCCAATAATAAAACAAATATCGATAGTAAATATCTCATTATTTTTTCACTCCTTTAGGCTCAACATCCTTCGTTGGTTCAGCTTCGAAAACTAACGCATTACTCTTATTATTCAAAGTACGTAAAAGCGGCTGAACTTCTCTCAATACTTGGTCTAAACGCTGCATGTTGTCCACCATTTTATTATAGGCTGGTGAGCCAGGTTGGAAACCTTGCATTGCACGGTTCATTTCTTGCAGTGTTTTTTGCAAGTCATGAGGTAAATTTTGGAACTCTTTACTCGCCATAACTTTGTTGAGTTGTGCCAACATCGCATTAGCTTCTTTAACAACTTTCTGCCCTTCTGCCAATGTTTGTGTTGTTTGGTTAAGCATCGGTTCAATTGGCATATTGTTGATTTTATCCAACACCGCAATGACTTTTTGTTGAATTTGCGCTAAACCTGCACTGGTTGTTGGGATGATTTTATAGCCAGCAACCACAGTTGGGCCTTTATAAGGCTCAGCATTTTGCACAAAATCTAGATCAACAAATAATGCGCCAGTGAGTAAATTCCCTGACTTTAATGATGCCCTCAAGCCATCTTTCAAGGCTAAATTTAATTCATTTTTCAAATTAAAGTTCTTACCGACATCCTTAGAGAAACGTTCCGGCTCAATGTGGATCAAAACAGGAATTCTGAAGTCATTATCCAGAGATTGGTCTAAACCTTCCGTATAAAAAGGCACTTGTGCAACGGTACCTAAACGAATACCACGGAACTCTACCGGTGCACCCGGTTGCAAGCCTCGCACTGAGTCTGAGAAAAATAAGACAAAGTCTTGATACTGTGTATACAAGGAGTTTTGAATACTGCTTTGGTTGTCAAACAGTTGGAATTCAGTATTTTCCTTCACATTTGCACCAGGAACCCACCCCGTTGGAACATCAAAACTTACACCACCGGTAAGCAGTGTAGCAATTGAGCCCATTTCAACATGAACACCTTGGGATGACATATCAAAAGCAATACCGCTGTCTTTCCAAAAACGTACATTTGAACTAATCAATTTGTCATAAGGTGCATTGATAAATAATTGATAGCGCATATCGCGTTTATCCATATCAAAGTCGCTGGTTTCAACAGAACCGACTCGATAACCACGGAATAACACTGGGTCACCCGGGTTTAGCTGCCCTGCCTTATCGCTCACCAATACGACACGAATTCCCTTGGCATCTGGTGATGCAAGAGGCGGAGTATCCAATAGAGTGAACTCGAAATGCTCTTTTGCCGCTAACCCCGGCTGAAGCTCAATATAAGCACCTGAAAGTAATGTGCCCAGCCCGGTGACGCCATCACGCCCGATTGTCGGTTTTACAATCCAAAACGCGGAATCGGTACGCAACAACTCTTTCATTTCGTTATTCAAGCGCGCTTTAATGATCACTCGACTAAAGTTATCATCAAGTGTCACACTTTCGACAACGCCAATATCAACGCTGCGGCTTTTAATTTTGGTTTTACCCGCTTCTATTCCTTCGGCATTGTAAGTGATTAATGTCACTTCAGGGCCTTGGTTGCTAAAGTGGTAAAATAAGACCCAAGCACCAAGCAAGACTGTCACTATTGGGATCACCCATACAGGCGACCAACTTTTTAGCTTGCTAATTTTGGCATTGGCCTGTGGTGTTTCTTTATCAGTCACCCGATGACTCCTTCTTGTTCAACAGTATTTACTGCATTTTTTCTTTCACAGCGATCCCAAGTTAATCTAGGGTCAAAGGTCATCGCTGCAAACATTGTGAGAATAACAACCACACCAAAGAAAATAATCCCCATCGCAGGGACAATATTCATCAACTGCCCCATTTGAACCAAAGAGGCTAAAATAGTGATAACAAACACATCTATCATTGACCAACGGCCAACATATTCCACTAACTCATAAATAAAATGCATACGATGCGGGTCGCGATTACCGTACCCTTTGGAATCTAGGCAAAGCCATGCAATTCCAATCATTTTCAATGTAGGCACCATGATACTGGCAATAAAAATCACCATGGCAACAGGATATGATCCGTCTTCCCACAGCAAGATGACGCCATCAATAATGGTCGAATTTAATGCTGTTCCCAACGTATTTGTGGTCATCATTGGCAACACATTTGCAGGGATATACAACATAATTGATGTCACTAAAAGTGCCAAAGTCCATTGTAAACTTTGATTTTTCCGTACACTACCATGAGAGTGGCAGCGTGGGCACTTTGATTGTTCAGCAGGTAAAATTGCCGTACACACAAGACATAAACGTACATCTTGCTTAATACCCGTCTGGCCGACGATTAACGGCCTATCTAATTTCGGTGCTGCTTCAATTCGGTTCCATAGCCAATGGCGGTCTAAGCATTGAAAAGCCCTCACTTGCAGCATACAAAATACACAATAAGGTAAAAAGCTTAACCCAATGCCAATATCGCCATAAGCGATTAATTTAACAAAACTGACTAAGACCCCCGCTAGAAAAATCTCAGCCATACACCACGCTTTCATTTGGAACAAAATACGGGTGATCACCACTTTAATGCCTTTAGGAATATGAACTTGCAACCCTAAAAGGATAATTGTGACCATGCAAAATGCAGGGATAATCAATGAAAAGAATAGAAAAAAGAGTGCCAAACCGCTATAGCGCGTGGCGGCTATAATTTCAATAATTTGGAATAGCGAGATTTCATTTTCAATCCCTGCGGCGCCCATCTTAACAAAGGGGAATAAGCAGGCAACAAATAGCATAATTAATGCGCTGAATGCATATGCTGCTGGCTGCTTATACGGATATCGCCACTTTGAGACCAATGTGGTTTCGCAGCGTGGACATGTTGCCTTGCTTCCTTGCTCCAATTCAGGAACCGCAACCAACATGTCACACTGAGGACAAAGCACATGTTCATGAGACTCATGGTTGCACAAAGTGTATTTGCTCCTTTAATTAAAGCGTTATTAGCCGTTTTTCAGCAATTCAAGCTCTTGCCAACGATCAAACGCTTGCTCCAATTCAGCTTCTTTTGAAGATAGCTGACTCAGCGTTTTTTCTGTTACATCATGTGGTTGGTTGAAAAAATCAGCATCACCAACTTGAGCTTGCAGTGTTTCAATATCACGTTCAAGTTGCTCCAATTTTGCTGGCAATTGTTCCAATTCACGTAATAAATTATAACTGAGCTTATTTGACCGTTTTACCGCTTCTTTCGGTTTCGTCGGTTTATCTTGGCCAGCTACTTTACCTGTTTGTTCTGCTTTCAAACTCACGGTTTGTGCTCTTTGCTGTTGAGCATCGTAATACCCGCCAGCAAAACGGTTAATGACCCCATTACCTTCGAAGATCCAGCACTCTGTCACGCTGTTATCGACAAACTCTCGATCATGGCTAACCAATAAAACCGTTCCTTGGTAACCATCAACTAACTCTTCGAGTAACTCTAAAGTTTCGACATCAAGGTCGTTAGTCGGTTCATCGAGGATCAATAAGTTACTTGGTTTTAGGAATAAACGTGCAAGTAACAAGCGGTTACGTTCACCACCAGAAAGCGCCCTAACAGGGGTCATCGCACGTTTTGGTGGAAACATAAAGTCTTGCAAATAACCAAGAACATGACGTGGCTTACCATTCACCATGACTTCTTGTTTGCCTTCCGCTAAGTTATCCATCACGGTTTTATCTGGGTCCAATGCCGCACGGTGCTGGTCGAAATAAGCGACTTCCAACTTAGTACCACAATGCACTCGTCCGCTATCTGCTTGTAAATCCCCCAGCATTAAACGCAACAATGTTGTTTTACCACAACCGTTTGGCCCAACTAAAGCGATTTTATCACCACGTAATACTTGAGCTGAAAAATCTTTTACCAGTACTTTATTATCAACCTGGTAATTCACATTTTCCATTTCAAACACAATTTTTCCAGAACGGGCAGCTTCACCTACTTGCATTTTCGCTGTGCCCATCACTTCACGACGCTCTGAGCGCTCTACGCGTAACGCTTTCAACGCACGAACACGCCCTTCGTTACGAGTCCGTCGCGCTTTAATACCTTGGCGGATCCACGTCTCTTCTTGGGCTAATTTACGGTCGAATTCTGCATTTTGCATCTCTTCAACACGCAAAGCTTCTTCTTTATTCACCAAGTAGTCATCATAATTACCCGGCCAAGAAGACAATTGCCCACGGTCTAAATCAATAATACGGGTTGCCATATTGCGGATAAATGAACGGTCATGGGAAATAAATACGATGCTACCTTGGAAGTCTTTTAGGAAATTTTCCAGCCAAAGGATCGTTTCAATATCTAAGTGGTTAGTTGGCTCATCTAAAAAGAGTACTCGCGGGTTACTCACTAACGCACGGCCCAACGCCGCTTTACGTAGCCAACCACCTGATAATGAAGACAGTTCTGCATCCGCAGGTAAACCAAGTTTTTTCAGTACATCACTAATACGAGAGTCCAATAACCATAAATTACGGTTATCTAACACCTCTTGTAATTCAGCTAATTTATTTAGGTTTTTTTCGCTCGGGTCGGTTTCGACCTCTTTCGCAACATGGTGATAATCTTTAAGGTACTGAGCTTGTTCCGCAACGCCTTCAGCCACAAAATCAAAAATAGTGCCTTCAATATTACGCGGTGGATCTTGCTGTAAGCGAGCGACAATCAAGTCTTGTTCGTAAATTAATTGACCGTCATCCAGCGGCTGCTCTTTCGTTAACACACGCATTAACGTTGATTTACCCGCACCATTGCGGCCAACCAAACATACACGTTCGTTATCTTCGATATGAATTTCAGTATTATCGAGTAATGGGGCATCGCTAAACGAAAGGTATGCACCCGACAAATTAATTAAAGCCATTGATTCTATCCTTACTCTGCGTGGCTAATTAGCCAGCAGTTATGTATTTGACGGTTACGAGCAAAATCTTCTGACAGTGTTTTCGCTGTGATTTCTTGTGCTTGTAATCCTAATTCTTTAATTGCTTCAAGATCCGTTTTGAAACCACGTTTGTTATTAGAGAACATCACGGTTCCACCACGGCGTAATAACCGTTTTAGATGGGTAATCAACTGGATATGATCCCGTTGTACATCAAATGTACCATCCATACGTTTTGAATTTGAAAATGTTGGGGGATCAATAAAGATCAAATCAAATTGTTCCTGGCTATTCGCCAGCCAACTCAAGCAATCCGCTTGAATTAAACGGTGTTGACGACCTGTTAGCCCGTTCGCTTGTAGGTTTTTTTCAGCCCACTCAAGATATGTACGCGACATATCAACGGAAGTGGTGCTTTTCGCGCCACCAAGCCCTGCATGCACAGTAGCAGTACCGGTGTAACAGAACAAATTTAAAAAGTCCGCATCTTTACTCATCTGGCCTAACATTTTACGGGCAATACGGTGGTCAAGAAATAACCCCGTATCCAGATAGTCCGTCAAATTCACCAACATTTTCGCATTGTATTCTTGTACTAAAAAGAAATCGTCTTTTTGTGCTAATTTCTCATACTGCTGCTTGCCCTTTTGGCGCTGGCGCGTTTTTAACACTAGCTGATTCGATGTCAGTTCTAACACATTCATTGTTGCAGTAATCACATCAAATAGGCGTTGACGAGCTTTGCGTTCATCAACGGTTTTCGGTGGCGCGTATTCTTGGATCACGACTTTATCGCCATAAATATCAACCGCAACATTGTATTCAGGTAGGTCGGCATCATAAACACGGTAGCAATCGATCCCTTGCTGCTTCGCCCATTTACTTAATTTCTTGATATTTTTACGTAAACGATTTGCAAAATCAGGTGATATTTCCGCAATGGTTTCTGACGGTGTAGCCGCTAATTGATAATTCTTTTGAACGCAATCTAAAGGGCCGTTTTTGGCTTTAAACTCACGCTCTGAACGCAGTTGCAAGCAGCTGAGTAGCTCAGGAGAAGCACTAAAAATTGATAAACGCCACCCGGGGAATCGAGCCTTCACGATACGCCCTAACTGGCTATGTAGCGCAATTAAAGCAGGCTCACTTTCTAAACGCTCACCATAAGGTGGGTTACTGATAATGGTGCCTAGCGTATCAGTATTAACTGGGTTTTCTAATGCTGCTGCATCACCTTGCTTAAAGGTAATTAAATCTTGTAACCCTGCGCGACGCGCGTTAGCACGAGCCATTTCAAGTACACGCTTGTCGATATCAAAACCATAAAAGCGGGATGTCGTCTCTTTCAAACCTTGGCGAAAACGCACTTGTGCTTCCGTAGTTAATTCGCGCCAAAGTTCCGCGTTAAATTTAGACCACGCATAGAAACCCCAATGCGTACGGTGTAAGCCGAGGGCTTTATCCGTTGCCATCATTGCAGCTTCAATTAATAATGTTCCTGAACCGCACATCGGGTCGACCAATGGGGTTCCTTGCTGCCAACCTGAGCGGTTAATAATTGCCGCCGCCAGTGTCTCTTTTAAGGGCGCTTGGCCTGCCAAATCGCGGTAGCCACGAATATGTAATGAATCACCACTTAAATCGAGTGCCACACTGGCTCTCTCTTTATTCAGGTAGACGTTGATACGAATATCTGCTTGTTGACGAGCCACATCAGGGCGCTGGTCAAGCTTGCGTACGAAGCTGTCAACGATAGCATCTTTCACTTTCAATGCACCGTATTGGCTATTGCGAATTTCTTCGTTAGTCCCAGTAAAATGAACAACAAAGGTATCATTGACTGAAAAAATTTCACTCCAGTCGATAGCTTGTACACCGAGGTACAAATCTAAGTCACTGTAGACATCAAAATCATTCAGTGGCAATAAAATACGCGATGCCAGCCGACTCCACAGTAGGCTTTGGTACATGACACGTTCGTCGGCTTGAAAATAGACACCCCCTTGGGCCACTTTGCATTGGCTAGCGCCAAGCGATTCTAATTCCGTTTTCAGTAGTTCTTCAAGGCCGCGAGCTGTGCTGGCAAACAGAGAATTCATAGTATTTATTACCAATTTGGATGAAAAATTGTTGCGCATTATAGCTAATCTTATGCAGTTGTCATAAAGTTGCTACGCACAATTATAAGGATTAAAAAATGATAACGCTTTCGCGCCTTTACACACACCCAGTTAAATCTATGCGAGGAGTTCGTTTATCCCACGCCTTCGCTGATATTAGCGGTTTGACTTTTGATCGTAATTTTATGGTAACCACGCTGGAAGGTAAATTTATTACGGCGAGAAAATATCCACAAATGTTACTTTTTACACCGGTAATGCTCAATAATGGTCTTCACTTGCGAGCACCAAATGGCGAAAGTGCAACGGTATTGTATCAGGACTTTAACGATAAGCAGAGCCCTACTGAAGTTTGGGGCAATCATTTTCATGCACTTATTGCGCCTGAAGCGATAAATAGTTGGTTAAGTACCTTTTTTGATGAGCCCGTACAACTACGCTGGCTGAGCCCACAGCTTTCTCGCCGTGTCAAAGAACACCAAGATGTGCCGATGTCTTTTGCTGATGGCTACCCTTTCTTACTGATCAACGAAGCTTCAGTCCAAGAACTACAGCGCCGTTGCCCTGCTAGTATTAAATTAGAGCAGTTTCGTGGCAATTTAATTATTACAGGTGCCAAGCCTTTTGAAGAAGATACATGGAAAACCATTCAAATAGGTGATGTCGTCTTTACATTAGATAGGCCATGTAGCCGGTGCATTTTAACGACCGTTAGCCCAGAAAAAGGAATTAAACATCCTCACAGTGAACCACTTGCAACACTGCAAACCTTCCGTTCAGATGAAACTGGTGATGTCGATTTCGGACAAAATGTGATTATTAAAAATACGGGGGTTATTCGTGTTGGTGATACCCTGACGGTATTAGAAACTAAACCAGCAAAACAATATTTAGTTCAAGAACGGGAAAGTGATCTAGCTGCTAATAGTTTAAAAACTCAAGCCAATAATGTCAGTTTAATTTTTGAAGAAACAGAATATGAAGGTGATAACCAAAATGTGATCCTTGAGCAATTAGAATCCAATGGTCTAACGATCCCTTATTCATGTCGTGCTGGTATCTGTGGCCGCTGTAAAATTAAACTGATTTCGGGGGAAGTCACCCCGTTAAAACAAAGCGCCATTAAAGAAAATGGTTATATACTCGCTTGTAGCTGTATCCCGAAAACATCCGTTAAATTAGCATTTAATTAAGCGTTGGTTTTGCTTTTTAACACCATCAAGGGTTCAATTCTATGATGGTGTTAAACACTCAAAACGAGATTAATTAAATTAACAAAAGCCTATTTATTTAGTTATTCTTTTTTCCACGATCTTTGGCGATCACCTAAATAGCATTACCGTATAGTTGACGTTTCACTTTAGATGAATATTCAAGCATGCGATCGTTCATAATCTTAATTGGATCGCAAAACCGTAAAGTTCGATCGGGTAATTCTAATATTGGTTCAGCTAATAAACATAAACTAGCAGATGGACCAGCTTCCGCAATAATAAATGTGAAGTAACGGTTCGTATTTTCTAAACACACTTGAATTATTTGCCCTTGCTTAGGCTCACGAATATAGTGAAATGAAGAAAAATACCAACTCTTTGGCATCTGTGGTTTTAAAAAACGAAAAGCAACTAAGCTATTTAAGACTAATTCAGCTCTTTCTTCATGAGTAATATTTAATCTTTTAGCCTGCTCATCGAATAAATAATATTCACCTGCATCTTCGATACTAAATGGCATCTCATTACGAGCAAAAACCGTTAGCATCTTAGCAGGAAAACATGAACGAAATATCATGCCGTTGGCGAGATCTAACATCACCCTATTATGGTCATGATCAAAATACCAACGCCAATGATCATCAGGTTTAATATTCATAAACGATCCTTTAGCGATTTACCGGTAAATATAATAGAAAGGATCGATATCATGATCTTCTCTAAATTTACTCTAAAGCGTATTTTTATGCGCTAAATTATCTGCTAAATAAATTACTTTATAAATAGTCGGATAATGTCGTTATCTAAATAGCAAACTAGCTGCAAATTGGTATCAATTTGATATAAAAATAGCCACTATTAGCAATATAGTTTAAAAGGGGGAATAAATAAACCCCCTTGATACGTAAATTTACAATTTATTACTAGATATGATTAACAATATCTTTAATTAATTTTGGCCCATGGTAAATAAAACCAGAATAAATTTGAATTAAAGAGGCACCCGCTTCCATTTTTTCACGTGCCGCGGTAAGGGAATCAATTCCACCGACTCCAATTATTGGCAGTTTTCCATTTAACTCACGTGAAATAAGTTTAATAACTTGCGTACTTTTTAATTGCACAGGACGACCACTTAACCCACCCGCTTCATTGCAATGATTAATCCCTTGAACCAAAGAGCGGTCTAACGTGGTATTCGTTGCAATAACGCCATCGATATTATGTCTAACTAGGCTATCTGAAACTTGGATAATTTCCTCTTCAGATAAATCAGGCGCAACTTTGACAGCAACTGGCACATATTTTTGGTGCTGTAATTGTAATTCAAGTTGTTTTGCTTTTATGCTACTTAATAAATCATCCAGTGCTTCGCCATATTGTAATGTTCGCAACCCTGGTGTATTTGGGGAAGAAATATTAATAGCAATATAACCGGCATGTGCATAGACCTTATCCATGCAAATTAAATAGTCATCTTTACCTTGTTCGACAGGCGTATCTTTATTTTTACCAATATTGATACCGATGATCCCACCGTAATTCGATTTTTTAACATTCTCGACAAGGTTATCGACACCTTTATTATTAAACCCCATCCGGTTAATTAAACCTTCAGCTTCTACAAGTCGAAATAACCGCGGTTTGTCATTACCAGACTGAGGACGAGGAGTTACCGTACCAATTTCGATAAACCCAAATCCCATGGCACCGAATGCATCAATACACTCACCATCTTTATCTAAACCCGCTGCGAGTCCTAGTGGGTTTTTGAAGGAAAGTCCCATGCATTGAACGGGCTTAGTGGCAACAGATTGGCGAATAAGGCATTGAAAAGGAGAATGATTTAAACGTTGAAGCTGGCGAAAAGTCAATTCATGAGCTTTTTCAGGGTCGAACTGGAATAGTGCCTTGCGGGCAAGGTGATATAGCATATCCAATAACCTATTTTTACTAGTACGTTTCAATAGAGTAGACATCATGTCGCATGCTAAAACCCCGCCAAATACGATTTGCCGAGCTGCCATTCATACATGCGATTTTTTTCGTCGGATAAAACGCGCTATAGATTACCCTATCTCACCGCCCTTTTACCATGAAAAAATCAATAAAAATTCATTTGCCTAGTTTTTTGAGGAAAACAACCACTTTATGATAGTTATCTCTCATTTAATATTCCATTCTTGCCATAAACAAATAAGCCGCTAAATTAAATTTTAGCGGCTTATTAAAACCAATAATTGGTTAGCTATATATAAATCAGCTTTCTAACGCTTTGGTAATTTTTTCAAATAGATCACCAGAAAGGTTATCGAGCACTTTTAATTGCTCAAGCACTTTGCGCATCTGCGCTTGACGCTTTTCGTCATAACGTTTTAAACGGATCAACGGTTCAATCAGTCTTGAAGCCACTTGCGGGTTGCGTGTATTCAGATCGACTAAAATTTCATACAGGAATTGATAACCACTGCTATCTTCCGCATGGAAATTAACAGGATTCCCCGCTGTGAAAGCACCAACAAGTGAGCGAACACGGTTAGGGTTACTCATGCTAAATGAGCGGTGCCCCAATAATTCACGTACATTAGCAAGGGCTTCTTTCGCAGGGTTCGCCCCTTGTAGGGTAAACCACTTATCCATAACTAACCCGTCATGGTGCCAACGCTCATCAAAGTCTGCCATTAACTGTGCTTTACAAGGTAACAGTGATTCGTTAGCTGCGGTCAATGCGGCCAATGAATCCGTCATGTTATCGGCAGATTGGTATTGTTCCAACACTAATTTGTTCGCCAGCTCGCTATCATCACCCGCGGCTAAGTATTGCAGGCAAATGTTACGCAATGAGCGTTTAGCGATATCTTGGTGATCAACACGATAGCCATCAATATTAATGGAGCGATAAACCGAGAGAAGTTCATCATGCATTTCTACCGCTAAATGATGATGAATAAAGTTTACAACTTCGTGGATCGCAACAGGGTTGATAACCGTAAATAATTCTGCCAGCTCATTTTCGGAAGGTAACGTTAAGATCAATGCGACTAATGCAGGATCAATCGAATCACTTAATAATACACCGCGAAAAGCATCTACCACTGGCTCAGGTAAAACTAATGTTTCACCTTTTTGATAATGAGCTACATTAATTTTTACATAATTATTAATGAGTTGCTGAGCCGCATCCCAACGAGCAAATTCATTACTTGCATGCTGCATCAAGAAAGCTAGTTGCTCATCAGTGTAGTTGTAATCTAATTTTACAGGGGCTGAAAACTCACGCAATAAGGATGGAACTGGGCGGCTTGTCACCTCATCAAAAACAAACGTTTGAGTTTCTTGCGTAATGTTTAGCACCGAATTTACCACGCTACCCTCACGTTTTAGCGTGATAATTTCACCTTGTTCATCATAGAGCTCAATATCCAATGGGATATGCAATGGTTGCTTTTCAGCTTGATCTGCCGTAGGTGGCGTCATTTGGCTAACATGTAGCGTATATTGCTGTTTTTCTGGTGCATATTCATCACGAACAGTTAAAACTGGTGTCCCTGATTGGCTATACCAACGACGAAATAATGATAAATCAACATTTGACGCATCTTCCATCGCCTGCACAAAATCGTCACAGGTTGCCGCACTGCCATCATGGCGATGAACATAAAGTTGTATACCTGCTTGGAACATCTCCTCACCCAGCAGAGTGTGGATCATGCGAATGACTTCCGATCCTTTTTCATATACCGTCAAAGTATAAAAGTTGTTCATTTCAATAACTTTGTCTGGGCGAATTGGGTGCGCCATTGGGCTTGCATCCTCAGCAAACTGAGCCGAACGCATTACTTTGACATTGTTGATACGGTTAACAGAGCGAGAGCCTAAATCTGAACTAAATTCTTGGTCGCGAAAAACGGTTAGCCCTTCTTTAAGGCTCAATTGGAACCAATCACGACAAGTAATGCGGTTTCCTGTCCAATTATGGAAATACTCGTGGCCAATTACGGATTCGATATTCAGATAGTCTTTATCCGTCGCTGTCTCGCTTTTAGCTAAAACATATTTAGAGTTAAAGACATTCAACCCTTTATTTTCCATTGCTCCCATGTTGAAGAAATCAACAGCAACAATCATATAGATATCAAGGTCATACTCTAAACCAAAGCGCTCTTCATCCCATTTCATGGCATTTTTCAGGGACTGCATTGCCCAAGGTGCGCGATCTAAATTGCCTTTATCAACAAAGAGCTCTAACGCAACTTCACGACCACTGCGAGTGACAAAGGTGTCTTTTAAAACGTCAAAATCACCTGCAACTAAGGCAAATAAATAACTTGGTTTTGGGAATGGGTCTTCCCACTTCACCCAATGGCGCCCATCATTCAGTTCGCCTTCTGCAATACGGTTACCATTTGAAAGTAAATAAGGATAACGTGATTTATCAGCTGTAATTGTGGTGGTATAGCGCGCTAATACATCTGGTCGGTCTTGGTAATAGGTAATATGGCGGAAACCTTCCGCTTCACATTGTGTGCATAACGCCTCACCTGAAACATATAACCCTTCTAGGGCGGTATTTTTCTCAGGGTTAATTTCATTCACAATCCGTAGTGTGAAAGATTCAGGTAATGATTCAATAATCAATTTACCTTCAGATTCTTTATAGTTTTGCCACGCTTTGCCATCGACTTCGATGCTGACTAACGATAAGTCTTCGCCATTGAGCTCAAGCGTTGATGATTGCGGATTAAGGCGTTTTACCTTACTTACTGCGGTAACAATCGTTTTCACTGGGTCAAGATTAAAATCGAGGTCAATCTCTGTAATTGTGTAATCAGGTGCTTGATAATCCTGACGATATTTCGCTTGTCTTAACTGGGTCATAAGTAACCTTTTAATTCGTTATATTCAATATCGTACTGCTTTATTACTTATACAATACTATAAGCCACAATAATGTGAATGGATTTGAGAAACATTTTCATCAAAAAATGTTATCTATTTTTATGGTTATGTTAATTTTATATGGCTCACCGTACTTAATTTTGTTAAAAACTCGTTTGCTTGTTGGTGCTATAGCACTATTAAATATTCTATGGCGTGTTAGTATCTTTTGGTGATTAATGCTTTTGTCTGTTTCTATGGGACACAATTTATGAGACACAATACAAATAAAGCGTATTTATTTGATTTCATAGTAATACAGAAAATAGTTATACAGAAAAGCAATGCGCGAATTTAGATTGCCGTGCTCCTTGAAAGCAAGAGGTGGAATAACACTTCTATCTTTTGCTAAAGTGGGTATACTTTTGCAACTTTAACGATTTAGCTAACAACTATTGCCGCTTTTATCTCATTGTGACTTTTGAAAATCAAACAGGTTTCAAGGGAAACAAGAGTAAAAATTAACAGCATTAGTGGTAAAGATAAGCTCCGCGAGGATGTCTGCGTGCCATGAATTTAGACGCTACACCAATTATTACATCACTGCTTGATACCGATGCTTACAAGCTTCATATGCAGCAGGCCGTTTTCCACCGTTACTATCAGGTACCGGTTGTCGCTGAATTCCGCTGTCGTAGCAGTGAGATCTTAGGTGCTTACGCCAATGAAATCAGGCAACAAATTCAGTTGATGGCTAAGTTATCACTTTCTGATGATGAACTGAATTTTCTCCGCTGTTTACCTTTCTTCCAAGAAGACTATCTTATGTGGTTAAAGTCATTTCGCTTTAACCCAGAACAAGTTGCTGTCAGTGTCACAGACCAAGGCCAATTAGCAATCCGCATAAGCGGGCCTTGGCGTGAAGTCATCATGTGGGAAGTCCCTCTCCTTGCTTTAGTCAGTGAAATTGTGCAAAAAGACCGGCACCCAGATATCACTGCTGATGATGCCGTTCAACAACTTAGAAAGCTATTGAATGTATTCTACCGACAAGCCGATGAGCACCAACTCGATTTGTCTAAGTTTAAGCTGATGGACTTCGGGACACGCCGCCGTTTTTCCTACGATGTGCAATCCGCCATCGTTTCGATGCTTAAACAAGAATTTCCTCATCTTGTAGGAACAAGCAACTACAAACTTGCTCACGAGTTAGACTTAGCCCCTGTTGGCACACAAGCCCATGAGTGGTTCCAAGCCCACCAGCAAATCAGCCCGGAGTTAGCAAATAGCCAACGCGAGGCATTACAGAGTTGGCTAGATGAATATCCTAATCACTTGGGTGTCGCATTAACTGACTGTATCACCATGGATGCCTTTTTGCGTGATTTTGATGCTAACTTTGCGAACCGCTACCAAGGATTGCGTCATGATTCGGGGGACCCGATCGAATGGGGAGAAAAAGCCATTGCTCACTATCAAAAATTGGGTATTGACCCTATGAGCAAAACGCTGGTGTTCTCAGACAGTTTAGACTTGCAGAAAGCACTTGAATTATATCGTTATTTTCATCAACGAGTTAACCTTGTTTTTGGTATCGGCACGCGTCTAACCTGCAATATACCAAATGTAACCCCGTTGAATATTGTGATTAAGCTAGTGGAGTGCAATGGTAAGCCTGTCGCTAAGCTATCTGATAGCCCAGGAAAAACTATTTGTGAAGATGATGAGTTCGTCAATCAACTCAGAAAAGCGTTTGACCTGCCTAAAATGGAAAAAGCCAGTTAATTAAGTCGCTTTTCCCCAGCTCTGGGTAAGAATTTGCACTTTTCTTGCCCAGAGCTTCAAAACCCTCTTTTTCTTTTATTCACTTACTATTACTATAGCTTTTAAGCTCAATAACCACGCTTCGCTTCAACAGAAATGTTTTATCGCGATTTTTTACTTGTTTCCTAATAAATGGCAAGTAACATAGAGCTTTGGCCCCTGAAAAATGGGATTTCGTTAATATCCCTACTTTAACTATTTTAATCGCCATAAACCGATGACATTTTTTGAATAATATTCATAGATATAAGCGGTCGAATGGATTTAAAACAATTTGAATTACATCCTAAATAATTCGAGTTGTAGGAAGGCGGCAAACAAAGTGAGCCCTAGGAGCATACATGAGTATGTGACTAGGGTCGGTTTGTGAAGCCAACGCATCTACGGCTCGAAGTATGACGGATTGAGATAGTCGAAGTAGATATCGTTAAATATGAAGAGAGTGAATTATATGATAGTAGCGCCTGTAGTCGACGTACTGCAAGGCCGAGTGGCGGTAGGCACAGAAGTCACCGTTCAAGGCTGGGTACGTACAAGGAGAGATTCAAATGCTGGTTTTTCTTTCCTCGCCGTTTATGACGGTTCTTGCTTTAATCCGTTACAGGCTATCATTAATAATAATTTACCTAATTATAATGACGAAGTCCTGCACCTCACAACTGGCTGTTCCGTTGAAGTTACGGGTACCGTAAAAGAATCCCCAGGCCAAGGCCAATCATTTGAACTTGAAGCCACTGCTGTAAAAGTCGTTGGTTGGGTTGAAGACCCTGACACCTACCCAATGGCAGCAAAACGCCACAGTGTTGAGTTTTTACGTGAAGCAGCGCACTTGCGCCCGCGCACTAACTTAATTGGTGCTGTTGCACGTGTACGCCACACTTTAGCGCAAGCAATCCACCGTTTCTTTGATGAACAAGGCTACTTCTGGGTTTCTACGCCAATCATTACCGCTTCCGATACCGAAGGCGCAGGTGAAATGTTCCGTGTCTCCACACTGGACTACAACAACTTGCCACGTAATGACAAAGGCGAAGTAGATTTCAGCGAAGATTTCTTTGGCCGCGAAGCTTTCTTAACCGTTTCAGGCCAACTGAATGGTGAAGCTTACGCAACCGCAATTAGCAAAGTCTATACTTTCGGCCCAACTTTCCGTGCTGAAAACTCAAATACCAGCCGCCACTTGGCTGAGTTCTGGATGGTTGAACCTGAAGTTGCGTTTGCAAACTTAGATGATGTCGCAGGTCTGGCAGAAAAAATGCTGAAATTCGCATTCAAAGCTGCTCTTGAAGAACGCCGCGACGACTTAGAGTTCTTTGCTCAGCGTGTTGATAAAGACGTTATCAACCGCTTAGAAAGCTTTGTGAATTCAGACTTTGCACAAGTTGATTACACAGACGCCATTAAAATCCTTGAAACTTGTGGTCAAAAATTCGAAAACCCAGTTTATTGGGGCGTCGATATGTCGTCTGAACATGAGCGCTACTTAGCAGAACAACATTTTAAAGCACCTGTTGTTGTGAAAAACTACCCGAAAGACATCAAAGCTTTCTATATGCGCCTCAATGAAGATGGTAAAACGGTTGCCGCGATGGACGTATTAGCACCGGGTATTGGTGAAATCATCGGTGGCTCACAGCGTGAAGAACGTCTTGATATGCTAGATGCACGCCTTGAAGAAATGGGTATGAATAAAGAAGATTACTGGTGGTACCGTGATCTGCGTCGTTATGGCACCGTTCCTCACTCAGGTTTCGGCCTTGGTTTTGAGCGTTTAGTGGCTTATGTCACTGGTGTGGGTAACGTACGTGAAGTTATTCCATTCCCGCGTACCCCACGTAATGCGGCATTCTAAGTGCATTCTTTACACTCTAAATAATTCGAGTGGCATGTAGGCGACAAGTGAAGATAGCCGATAAGCATACACAAGTATGTGATTCGGCAAGCTGAACACAGTCAACACCCATGCGGCTTGAAGTATGACGAGTATCGGGCCAATCTTGTATTGGCCCGTTATTTTTTCACTCTAATATATTTTTAACTGCAGACTATTTCAGTCCATTACATAAAATTGCAGCCGCATGATAACCTGATCACAATTTTTACGTTATCACCTTATAATTCACCCCAAAATGGCACCAATCTGCTACCACTAAGAATAATCTGCTTTTTTATGTCACAATTCTCTTTTTGCGAGTGGTAGATAACCGCTTTACATTCGCTAAACTGCTCAAAAAAAACTCAATTTGTCTTTTGAAAAAGTTCCCTAATTTTTGTAATATTTTTTAAACTGGTACGATGAGTGGTCGTTTATTGCTCTATTTTTTACATTTTGAAACACATTGTTACCATTTGTTTCAGAAACTTTGATTTTGTAGCACTTTGAGGGTAGATAATTTTATTTAGCAATGGAACACTGGTCGCCGACATAGACGACACTAATCTCTCACAAATAGTTCCAATTATTTTTTGCGAATTATTTTTGGCAGTGGCAGGTGTCCGAATAACACCAATGAGGGTAATAATAATGATGAAACGCAATATTCTTGCAATGGTTATCCCAGCTCTGTTAGCTGCTGGTGCAGCAAACGCAGCTGAAGTATACAACAAAGACGGCAACAAATTAGACGTTTACGGTAAAGTTGACGTTCGTCACTACTTTGCAGATGGCAAAGGTAGCAATGGAAAAAGTGAAGATGGTGATGATTCACGCGTTCGTTTAGGCCTGAAAGGTGATACTCAAATCACTGATCAACTGACTGGTTTTGGTCGTTTCGAGTGGGAAACTAAAACCAATAAAGGCGAAGACGATAATACCAACAAAAACCGTTTAGCGTATGCGGGTCTGAAATTTGCTGATTTCGGTTCAATCGACTACGGCCGTAACTACGGTGTGGTATATGATACAGCTGCATGGACCGACGTTCTGCCATTATGGGGCGGCGACTCTATGGCTCAGACTGATACTTACATGACTGGTCGTAACCGTAACCTGTTAACTTACCGCAACAGCGACATGTTCGGTTATGTTGATGGCTTAAGCTTCGCGCTGCAATACCAAGGTAAAAATACCGAAACTAACAAATCTGGTGTTTCTGAAGTTTACAAAAACAACGGCGATGGTTATGGTTTCTCAACAGCTTATGACTTAGGCTGGGGTGTAACACTGGGTGGTGGTTATTCTAACTCTGCTCGTACTAAAAACCAGAAAACATCAGAAGCTACTGGTGACCGTGCTCAAGCATGGAACGTTGGTGCTAAATTCGACGCTAACAACGTTTACTTAGCAGCGATGTATGGTCAAACTCTGAACATGACTCACTACGGTAAATATGATTTAGTTGCTAACAAAACTGAAAACATTGAGTTAGTAGGTCAATATCTGTTTGATTTCGGTTTAAAACCATCTGTTGCTTATGTACAGTCTAAAGGTAAGAGCCTGAACAGCCGTGCTGGTGTTAGCTATGGTAATGAAGACGTCCTGAAATATATTTCTGTTGGTTCTTACTACTACTTCAACAAAAACATGTCTGCAGTTGTTGACTATAAAATCAACCTGTTAGATGACAACAGCTTCACTAAAGCTGCTGGTATCAACACTGACAACGTTGTTGGTTTAGGTTTAGTTTACCAATTCTAATTATCAGTTAACTGATAAGTTAGAAAACGGTAACATGTTTTTGTAAGCAGCGCTTCGGCGCTGCTTTTTTATTTTCCCCCTCTCTCAAACTTCCCCCTAAAAAACACCTAAATTATCGGTAAGACAGACTGATTCACCACCCTTATAGATATTTATGGTTAGATTACATGCAATTCCTACCTAGCTCACAAGATCTCGCCAATTTTTGGTAAAACGGTTGGCAAAAAGCCTTTATCACGTTAACCTGAGAACTCGACTCGTTCGACTAAACCCGTTTTCAGCTATATCCATCAATTTCAGTTGTATGGGCTGTTTACAAGCAAGGATAGCCAAAAGCATTCTCACTTACGCCTTCATACACTGTAAATTGTCTTGGGTACCACTACAGAGCTTTGGAATCGACAACATGTTTGAAAAAATTACTTCTGCCCCTGCTGACCCAATCTTAGGTCTTGCTGATAGTTTCCGTGCTGATCCCCGCGATAATAAAATCAACTTAGGTATTGGCGTCTATAAGGACGAATCAGGGAAAACCCCTGTGCTTGATACCGTTAAAAAAGCAGAAAAATTCCTGCTGGATAACGAAAACACCAAAAACTATCTTGCGATTAGCGGAATGCCAGAATTTGGCCGTGTAACACAAGAACTGTTATTCGGTGCACAACATGAAATTGTCACCTCAAAACGTGCACGTACAGCACAAGCACCGGGTGGTACTGGTGCACTGCGTATCGCTGCAGATTTTATCGCTAAACAAACCAACGCAAAGCGTGTTTGGATCAGCAACCCAACTTGGCCTAACCACAAAAATATCTTTGAAGCAGCTGGTTTAGAAGTTTTAACTTACAACTACTATGACGCTGCCAAACATGGTATGGATTTCGACGGTATGCTTAACAGCCTGTCATCTGCTGTGGCCGGTGATGTGATTGTTCTACACGGCTGCTGCCACAACCCAACAGGTATTGACCCAACGGCTGAGCAATGGACAAAACTAGCTGCATTATGTGCAGAAAAAGGTTTATTAGCAGTTTTTGACTTTGCCTACCAAGGTTTCGCAAAAGGCTTAGATGAAGATGCCGAAGGCCTGCGCATTTTCACCAAAAATAACCCTGAAATGATTGTTGCGAGCTCGTTCTCTAAAAACTTCGGTTTATACAATGAGCGTGTTGGTGCTTGTACCATCATTGCCAAAGACAGTGATAACGCAGAGCGTGCATTTAGCCAAGCTAAAGCGGTTATTCGTGCCAACTACTCAAACCCACCAGCACACGGTGCGGCAGTGGTGACAACTATCCTTTCTGATGAAGTGTTAAAAGCGGAATGGATCCAAGAATTAACCGCAATGCGCGAGCGTATTAAACGCATGCGCCAACTGTTAGTGAAAACATTGGAAGAAAAAGGCGCTAAACAGGACTTCAGCTTCATTATCAACCAAAATGGGATGTTCTCCTTCAGTGGCTTAACAAAAGAGCAGGTAGAGCGTCTACGTAGCGAATTTGGTATCTATGCTGTTAGCTCTGGCCGTATTAACGTGGCAGGCTTAACCTTAGAGAACATGGTTCCTCTGTGTGATGCTATCGTTAAAGTGCTGTAATCATTCAAATTTGTTGATACTTAACCTTTTGAAAAGAATAAAACAGCATCTTTAATATCATGCCAGTCAGTAGCATTACTGACTGGCTATTTTTATCAACAACTATTTAAGGTGGCTAAGGAAGCGCTCAGTTATGTGTACCGCCCCCCAATTCTTTCTATAATTACTGTTATTTATACTAAGGTCGAGATTACTTTCATAATCAATTCGCTCCTCAACAAGCAACTGAACCAAACGGTCGACGGTTTGCTCTATATGTTGTTTTGATAATTGCTGGTAACTATTGAGATGACGCACCTGCATGACACTATTCATTGACCCAATATGGTTGTTATGGGATAGCGTCACCTGCCTGCCGCTTTTTGAGCGATATGTTGTTTCAGCAACCTTATCTGACAATTGTTCATAATTGACTTCATCAGTATCAAAATCAATTAGTACCACCTGATTACTCCCCTCAAAATCAGTGATCTTCACATCTCCTTTACCATGACCACTGACAATATAGAGGTCGTCCCCTTGAGCTGCCCCTAATTGGTCTTTTCCATCTAAAGAGATGAGCACATCTCGATGCATACCTTGAGCCAATAAAATATCATTACCTTGCCCACCATATAGCACATTTTCACCACCAAGGGTTATCAACTTATCGTTACCACTCTCGCCTTTGATAATTCGCCCATGTTGAGTCATATCCATAACGTTATCATTGCCAGCTAACGTATCAATAAGCCAATTATTTCTAGAGTTTTCCTGATGTAATACAATACCATCATCTCTCGATGTTAGGTTTAAAGGTCTAGCTTCACCCTTATTGACTACCACGCCATTTAATGTGCTTGCAAGCTCATCAACCGGTTTCCAAGTCGTGAATTCCCCTGATTGTTTTGCTTTATAGAGTTTTTCAGATAAATAATTAGTGAGAGTCGTCATCCCGTCAGCGGTAGAGGAGTTAAATTTTTCGTCCAGCCTTTCATAGTGATGAATGTTAAAGTTCCCTTCATCATCATGAGATACCTTAATTTTTACCAATTTACCGGCTGCTGAAACATAAAGTTGATATTTTGAATCACCACCTTCAATTTGTTCGCGTTTAAAATTGACCAAGTGAATATGGTTATTTCCAATCAGGTCTTCAATATAAACAACACCAGGCTGATGACCATCAATTAAGTAGTGGTCATCACCTGCACCACCCATTAACGTATCGTTTCCTCGACTGGATAACAGTAAATCATCCCCCGAGCCACCACTAATAAAGTTGTCCCCAGCACCACCATATAATAGGTTATTTCCACCGCTGGCTTTAATATTATCATCACCATCTCCTCCCAGCAGGACATAGCTTTCTGAGCCCTTATTGATAATAGTGTCATCACCATTTTGAGCATCAATGATATGCTTTTCGGAGTGATAGCCCATTGGCAATATAATTTGATCGTCACCCGCACTACTTTCTTTAACTGGGTTTACTGGTGATAGGCTATTTTCCTGTAAATTGGCTTTAAATAAGTTGCTATGCTTATCTTGAATTAAGACAATATCAGAGAGATTATTGCCCACATTAGTAAACTTAATAGTCAATTTTTTTTGCCCAAATTTATCTAAGCTGTATAGCTGTCCATCATCCATATTCAGCGAATAACCATTTACAGTAGGCAATAATAGGCACAAGCTGTCCTTATCCGTATAGCTGTTATTAACTTTAGAAAAATCGAACTCAACCTCACCGTACTCATCTTTATTTTGTACAATTTGATAGGTATCTATTCCATGGCTAACTTCAATGTAACTACCTAATTTTATTAGTAGTAATACATTGTTTTGGCTATTTCCACGGTAGGTTAAGTGTTCAGCATGACCTATTGGAATAAACCGCCCCCATTTAGGCGCTTTATAATGGCGAGATTGATCTATCGTTATGGTACCTGTTGACTCATCTATTTTGACAGACTTTTCGTCTTTAGATGCTAATTGATCCCCTTCTTGTATATAGCTTAAATTGAAATACTGGTTAGGATGTTTTTCATCTATTACCGTTGTCATCATCCAACCATCAAGGGTTTGTAACCGATATACATGGTGAGGCGTATTCGAATTAGCATCTTTCACATTTTCAAGAACAATAATGACTTCACTTTCCACATTTTGAAAAAAGTGGCCATCAATACTATTTTTGGGTTGTTTAACTGTTAAAACCAAATTGTTGCCGTCTAGCTGAACTTGCTTTATTTCATTAAAAAAATACTCTAAAGCGACTCGACTTTGTTGGCAATTAGCTTCTTTTATAACCACTTTCGCCTGAAACTTATGGCGACTTTGTGTATAAATAGGGTTTAGCTGTTTTCGCGTTTTAACTGCTTTTTCTTTTCCATCAAAATAGCGCTCTGTAAGATACAAGTTGTCAGCATGGTCAAGCCACTCATAACGGCGAATATGGTAACTATCATTTCCCTCACCACCAACAGCAATACCTTGAGTTAAAATGAGTTTATCATCTCCTCCTTTCCCCTCTAATCTATCGTTACCTAACCCACCATCTAATATGTTTGCCGTATCATTTCCCTGTAAACAATCATTACTACTCCCTCTTACCATCAGGTTTTCCATGCTTTGTAAATGGGCAACGGGAGTATAGGGATGATTTCCTTGTCGCTGATAGTGCAATATATTTCTGTTGAGATCTGCATACACACGATAGCCATCTGGTAGGCTATCAATAATAACGGTATCCTGTCCTCCTTGGCCATCTAGGTACTTAGTCGGCTTATTTCCCCCTCGAGAGGTTAACGATGCTAAACAGCTATCTCGAATAAAAAATAGATCGTTTTTATCTCCCCCTGCAAAATACTTCTCACCTGATAGTACTTGAAAAGCATTTTTCTGTGTTTTTTTACCAATTACAACGTCATTACCATTAGCCGTATTCCAGCTAGTCCCTTTACTACTGGCATTTTCAATATATAAGGCTGTTCGTTGAATGTTATTCACTAAATGCTCACTGAAAATACGTTCGTTTTCTCTGAATATCTGTTGCCCTAATACTCCAAATTCGGTTTTTTTCGAATAAAAACTAATTTGTTCTGGATTGGAATTTATTAACTGACCTTGAAAAGGTATTGATAATTCATCATTTAAAATTTGGTGTCGTACTTTAAATTCATCTAATAACAAGTTTTTATAAGTAGAATTTAAAGAATAACGCTCATGAGTAGCTATACTACCGGTATTTTTAAGATCAAAAACCTCTTTCTCTTTTGATTTAATAAAAAAATCATGGTGAATAGACAGCCCTATATCTTCATAAAGATGCCCTAAACTTCTAAACCACGCAGTTGTTCTGACAATTTCATTTTGTAAAATGAACTCAATTTCTTCAGCAGTAAATGAAGGCGCTTCTTTGCGTAAAAACCGCACTGTCGTATTTCCTGCCTCTACATATAAATTCCCCAACTTGCCATAGAAATAGTTATCATTATTATCAACCAGATAATATCGAAGCTCATTTTCATAGGTAGGTTTTTCAATAATACTGAGATGGTGATCAAACCCGGCTTGCGCAATATTATTTTCAAATAAAGCCAGATCCATATTCCAATCTTGCTCTTTGAAAGCATTAATATAATGTTGTGTATTCATTTCTTGCTGAGTACGTATGGTTGGGTCTAAACCTAAAGCACCACGGATCCCCTCCTCTAATTCACGATCCCAGTCAATATCAATAACTCCTTTGATGTTTTCAACCGCACGAACACCGTTATAAACCCAGCCCCCCACCAGCAATATACCTCCAATAACTAACCCAGCGACAGGAATAACAGAAGAACCCACTAAAATACCAATAATGGTAACCCCATTGACCACTGCGCTAGCAATAGAGAAAGATGCGTTTACGATAAGATCTTGGCGTTGTTTCGGGTCTGTGACACTGTCTAATTTAGATAAACTATCGTAGGCTTGGTAAACATCAATTCCCATCCCGACCAAATTGAAAATCACGACTGTTCCCGAGGCAATCCTCGCACGAACCAACGAAGTTGCTCCCTTACTGGAGGCAATATTTAATAGCATCGGTCGCACTATCATATCGCCATAATTAAACAAGGCAGATGCTGCAAGTAAATAAAACTGTTTTTCTAACTCTTTAATTTCCTCATCACTAATATCGGGGTTATCTAATTTATCCAAAATTGCATACGCGCTAATCAAACTTTGAATAGCTCCGGCTGTCCCCATTATTTGCCCTGAACGATTTGTCAAACGTCGAAGTTGAGAAAGCCTCTTACCTTCTTGACGAACCTTAAATAAAACAGAAGAAGAGATAGCATCTTGCTGAATATCAATGTTATTCGCTAAGTATTCAAACTGTTTTCTTAATACACCCGACTCAGTAAAGTTAGTTTGGCGCTCAATTAATTGGTGGATATCCGCAGATTTTAATTGCTCATGGAACACTTTAATAAAAGAGAGATCTTCTTTCCCACCTTCCATTAATGTGAAATACATCGCTAGCTTATCTGGGGAAAAACGAATTTTATGATGTAGATCAGGGCTATTGATATCACTTAAGGAAATCGTTTTTCCATCAATAGTGGCACCTAATTGTTGTAATTTGGCAAACGCAATTTTTTCACCATTAATAGTGACCCAGCAGTTTTTTGGTAATGTAAATTCAGGTTGTTCAATAATTGATTGTCGTTGGTTACGTAAAGAAGATAATGCGCTTTTAAAATCCGTAGAGTCTAAATCAATAAACTGGAGATCGGCTCTAAATTCACCATCAGAAAATTCGACATTTTCATTAAAATAATGCTTAATTCGCTGTTTGAATTGTTGTTGAGCTTGCCAAGAAGTCTTATTTTTTACACTAAGCTGGAGTCCTTGGGGATCAAACAAGCTAATTTCGTAACCGCCATAACGTTGCACATGAGTTACCGTGTAAGTGACCGATTTATCCTTTAAGAATATTATTACGTTATTGGTATCCTTAACTGTTGAAAATAAATTTCTTATCGGTTGATCCGCTATTGATATTCCATTTTTATTAATCTCAGTATTAATATCTTGACTGTACTGTGCCATCTTCATCAACAAAGATTTTTCTGAAGATGTCGATACCTTTTTCACTGTGACTCTCTCTATTTGTGCTTTGCGTTCTATAAAATTTCGAGCTGAGTCACTCCCCGCTAAATACAACTCAACCGCGTATACCCCCCCCAAAATTTGGTCCATCACTCGACTTTGAGGGCCTGAACGAATAACCCCATGGTCCACTAATTCAACTTTACTACCATTAATTAATTGTTGGTTAAATTGAGCCAATCGCTGTTCTTGGTTATCTTCATAAATACTAAATGCTTCTGCAAAAGAATACTGTTTTAACGGCGCATTTTCTCCAATAAAATTGGTTGGAGATAATTTACTAAACTCCATCAATTTATTATTAAATAGAATAAATTTATGATCATCTGCAACTATCGCTAAAATTTTTCCTTTATCGACCCCACTACCTGCAGGAAATAGCTTCATTAATAACGTCTGTGAACGCTCACTTAAGTGATTTAATATCGACATGTCATCTCTTATCGCGGACAATAATGTCTGAATGTCAACTGCTTGTTGTTGATAATGACTTGATATTTCTAATTCTAAAAATGGCTTCAGTAATAGTGAATTAGCTTCAAATTTTTGACTTAACGTTGCATTTAGCTTTCGGTTTACTAACGGATCAGAAACTGCAATGTTTAATTTTTCAACATCTATGTTTCTATTTTCATCTGAAAAATACTTCAATAAATAGGCATGTTCAGTATTATTGACATTTTGAATAGAAATTTCTTTTAGTGCTATTTTTTCTAATGTATTAATAATAGAATGATGTGAATTTTCAACTATTTCCAGTCCATTTATTTTTTTGTTTTTATTCAAATGGTTATCAAAGAGAACTGCATTCTTGATTTCTGTTCCGTGCTCTTCTGCAAGAGTAGGTTTACGCTTATTGTCATCTAGATGGATATCTTTGAATTCATCATCAATATCTGTAATAAATTTATCATTGGATTTTTTATTACTTTCTTTACTTTCAGCATTATCATTAATGCTTTTTTTCGGTTAATTAATGCTAACCCTTTTAAATAACTATCTGATATTTTCCTTTTTGGTTCAAATAATTTCCCATTATCACCTTCGCTCCATCTTTTATTTAATGGGGCACGATATCCCTGATTAATTAACAATTGTTGAAAATTAGATAATTGTTCTACATTATCAATAATAATAGAGCCATTAGAATTCATTGGAAAATAAGTCTCAATTGATTCAGTTGTCCCTTTAAGTTTATTTTTTCCTTTCAAATTTTCAGGTAAGAAAAAAGTTATCGGAAAATTTTCACTCATAACGCTGGCTGGGTTAGCATCATCAGCACCGTGATGGACTAATTCAAATCCACTCTTTCGGCCTAGCTGGTGATTCATCTTATCCTTGAGCTGTTTTATTTTCTTATTACTAAAGCCGTTATCCTGTCCCTCATAGCGATCATATTCAGCTTTATTATTAAATAATTTTTTTTCCTTTACTGATAATTCATCATAATTGACACTAGCCTTCCATTTTTCCCAAGATGGCATTTCTCTCACATTGATATAATGCTCTAAATCTGATATTGGAAATATAATGCTAAATAAATCATAATCTGCCGTGATTGGCCTACCCGTTTTAGTATCACCAATAACAAAGAACTCAGTAAACTGTTCGTTTTCCAGATAGTAAACTTTCCAGCTATCTGATGTTTTATCCGCATTTTTTTTCAAGAAAAAAACTTTTTCGATGCCATCAACAATGGATGTAGTACGATAATAACCCTCATCATTGATGAGTTCTAATGGTGAGACAGCACTAAGTTGACATAATTCATTTATTCGCTGAGTGCTAATCTCTAAATGGACACTAATTACCTTACCGGATTGAATTAGCCCTTGAAGCTGGCGATTAAGTTCGTCACTGTTAGCTCGGCCTGATTTTTTAGCAAACTCCTGTTGTACTGGGATAAAACCACTATGAGGCCCCCAATCTGCACTTTTACCTTTGATAGCCAATCCCTTACTACTGTACTCCCCCGACTCAATTAAATTCGTTGATTTAGCATCTATCGGCCGTATACCAATAATAATATTTTCTTCACTCGCTATTTTCGTAAAAATGTGTTGATGACTAACTGGAATGCCCGTTTTGACTTGCGGGGTTGTTTCTGCCAACGGTTTAAGTTGTAAATTGATACTCGAATAGTCTCGTCCTGTTTTGCCATTACCTTGAGTTGCAGCGTTAACATCCTTATCATCCATGCTCTTATTTCCCTGAAGATTGTAATTTCACTAATTATTTCAATTAATTATTTGTTTATTATTAAAACAAACAATTATTTGTTCGATAAGAAAATAGCAAAATTCCAGGCATTCCCAAACTAAGTTGGGAACAATTAGGACATAGTGTTAGTGATTATTTTTTATGAGATGATTAATAGTAAGTTATAAAAACCCCCTGTAATTAAGGGGGTTAAGTCAGATTAGATAATTACCAAACGGGTAACTCATCTTGCAAGAAAGGGTTTGTTTTACGCTCAAAACCTAAATTTGACATGGGGCCATGTCCTGGAATGAACTGAAAATCATCACCTAAAGGTAATACTTTGTTTTTTATAGAGGAAATTAAGTCTTGATGGTTACCGCGTGGAAAATCGCTTCGGCCGACGCCCCCTTTAAAAAGGACATCACCCATTGAAATTAATTTATCGGTGTGATTCACAAAAATAATGTGGCCGGGTGTATGACCAGGACAATGCAGTACATCAAATGTAATATTGCCGCAAGTCACTCTGTCCCCTTCTTCTAACCAGTAATCCGGCGTAAAGTCAGGGCATTCACCAATATAAAACATCGCATTTTGTTCCGCGAGGTTTTCAATCCAAAAGGCGTCTTCTTTTTGTGGGCCATAAATAGGCACTGAAAAATGCTTAGAAAGGATAGCTGATGCGCCGATATGATCAGAATGGCCATGCGTTAACAGAATTTTAGTTAACTTCAGCCCAAGGTTTTCAATAGCAGAAATTAATTTTTCAGCTTCTCCGCCGGGGTCAACAACGACTGCATCTAACGTATTTTCATCCCAAATAACGTGGCAATTTTGCATAAATGGTGTTACTGGGATAATAGTATATTTCATCGAGCAATTACTCCGTAATCTGTGTCACCTATGCACAGATTACCACGTTCTTGCAGGTCCTGTATCAATATGTATAAAATTGCTTCGAGGATAATAACCAACGCCACCCGCTTTCATTTTTAGCGCAGCCTTGCGGATATTACTCAGTTGTAGCCCTTCGATATGGAAATCCATCGCTTGCCCACGGGTATGGTAACTTTTCTTTGCCACGCCAGAGCTTTTACTACGCAATTTATTGTTAGTCTCTAAAGAACGATAACCAGAGATCAGTTGGACAGGTTTGTTTGTTCCCATCATCATTTGTAATAAATAGATTTGGTCAAACAGTTTTGGGTCAATAGTTTTTACTTTGTCGCAACGGTAGTCACGGAAAAAATGATTTAAACGCGCTAATTCAGACTTATTATAACGGCGCCCGTCAAAAAACTCGGTTTTTAGCGATTCGCCTGTATTAATGTTTTGAAAACGCAAAATACGTGGTCGAGGGGTCGTCATCGCAGCAAATACATGGCTTGGTAATAAACTAAGGCCAACTGTTGCGGCCCCAATACCTAACCACTTTCTGCGGGATTGATCAATTATATCCATAGGTGATAGCTCAGACTCTAATATTTTCAGTATTAATCGATAAAATTTTGGCAACCTATTGAGTCTAGCAAATCATGCTTATCTTTAATGTATAATTATGTAAAGATATGCATACTTCGCGGAAATTTTATTGCATTTTTCGTCAAAAAGAGAGTTTTATCACTAGAACTGCTCGAAACATGCAATTTAAGACACAAAACATGCTGCCTTTATCAAAGATAAACAAAATAGTAATGATTGAGGAACCATAAAACAACGGAATAAATAAGATAAAAACGGATTCTAGAGGTAAGGTCACAGAATGGAAATGTGTAAAAAACAGCGCTCAAGCAGTTAACTCTTAAAATAATTAAGGGGAGAAATCCCCCCCTTCAAATTAAAACCTACAATTAGTGTAAAATCTTTTTCAATATTGGCAAATATTTATCTGCATTATTAATCGAATTATCATACTGATAAATATCGGCTCGATATTGTGGTTGCTGGTCTTTATCTACCCAAGCAGTTTGATAGTACAGAAAAACTGGGATCCTATCGGGTATATTCACATACCGTGTTGACCCCTCTTTCAACGCACCATCAATGCGTTTTTGTTCCCAACCTGCATCACCTAATAAAATACTGGCTAACTCACTTGCCTTATTCACTCGCACACATCCAGAGCTTATTGCACGCGCATTGCGATTAAATAAACTATGGTTTGGTGTATCGTGTAAATAAATCGCATCTGAACTCGGCATATTAAACTTATAGCGCCCTAATGAGTTAGTCGGGCCCGGTGCCTGTCGAATGCGATATGGAAAATTAGCTGGGGTGATATTATCCCAATCAATAGCATATGGGTTGATTTCATATGAGTCGGCTCCCCAACCTGAATAAACCGTATACCCTTTACGGCTAAAATAACTTGGATCTTGTTTTCCTCTTGGAGCGATATCTTTACGTGCCATACTGGTCGGCACACTCCAAGGCGGGTTAATGACTACGTTATTTAACGCACTGCTCATGATCGGTGTTTTGCGATCAGCACGGCCAACAATCACTTTAGAGTCTAAAATCACTTCGTCATTTAAATAGAAATCTAAAGAGTAGCCAGGAATATTAACTAAAATCCCTGTCCCACTACTTGCTGGTATAATACGTAAGCGTTGAATATTGAGTGCCATTAAACCTGCTTTCTGCTTAGGCTGCATGTTTAACCAAACACGCGTGCCTTTTCCAACAACACCGTCTGCTTCTAAGCCATATTGCAATTGGAATTTTTTTACCGCATCGACGAGTTCTTGATCATATACTTTCGACACGGAGCTCGCAGGTGCATCAAGTGTTCCTGTCGATTCAGCGGTTTGTTCAGTTGCCAGTTCTGCAACTTGAGCCATTGTTTCAGGAGGTGCGATGTCTTCGGTTACATTTCCACCTTCAAGTAACCCTTCACGTTGCAAGATTTGACGCAAAATAACCACATCATCGCTAGACTGCCCTGGCTTTAATGTTTTCGTCCCCACAATTTCCAGGTTATCTTCCGGGATCGCCAATAATTTCAACATTTCTTTGCGCATTGGCAAATACATTGGGTGACTCGGGGCTTGCGATTTAACCCAGCCACTTAAATTATTAGACTCGACGGCATCTATCCATGGTTTCATTTGAGCGGCCGTTGGAGCAATAATTTTATAAGGCCGATTGGTGTATAACCAATATTGCCCACTCGCTTCTATCGAAGATAAATACTGTAAATAGCCAAGCATGGCATCAGATAAAATAACGTCACGGCCTAGCTCATTTAACTGGTTATTTTCCAGTATCGCTAGCCACTCCCCAAATTGAGGCTGAACTCCAGAAAGGGATAATTCTGCCAGTTGTTGCTGAAATTGGCTAATTGCCGTTTCATCTTGCCACAATAACTGCATTTGCCTATCAGCGTATAATTTTGCTAATTGCGTAGAAAAAATAGGTTTCACATCCGCAGGAAGCGACTGTGTTATTTTGACTAAACTTTCTGCTGGTGTTACCGAAGCTATCGTTTGAACTTCAGAAACACTTTGCTGCGTATTTTCTTCATTTGAGAATGCGGGAAACTGTAACGCCATCAACCCGCATATTACCGAGACTTGCAGAGCTCTCACTCTTCTCTTTGCCATACATCCACCTTAATTTACAACATGGATAATAATATTTTTATTATAATTACAATTTTATTGTATTTAATTTTAGCAGTAATGTTATAGGAATAGACTAATTTTCCTTTTTTCAGATTATGTACAGCTAAGCTAACGATTAATGAGAAAAAGAATTATTTTCATCATAATGAATTCAAAAGTGTATTAGTGGTTTAAACATAGATGAATTTTATTTTAATTAAAAGTTTTACCTGACGCTTTCTTTGCCGCCTAATTAGCATATAAAAAAAACCGATATTTATTCCTAAATACCGGCCTTTGTTTCACTCACAAAAACTATTACTGCAATGTTGGGGCTTGTACAGTCGGGTTTTCTTGCCCAAAGCCTTTTAAGCCAACTACATGCACATGTTCATGATTACCGACCACTTTACGAACTAGCTTATAGGTTGTGCCCTTCTCAGGACTAATATTCTCTGGTGCCGCAATAATTAACTGCATTTCTAATCTGTCGCACAGTTCAAATAGGGTTGCAATTGATTTAGCATCTAATCGTGCAGCTTCATCTAAGAATAATAAACGGCAAGGAATAATATCTTTCGCACGCAAACGGCGGGACTCTTCTTCCCAGCTTTGTACTACCATCACTAAAATGGACATCCCCGTACCAATCGCTTCACCGGTTGATAACGCACCACTTTCTGCTTTTAACCAACCATCAGAGCCTCGGTTAACCTCAACTTCTAATTCTAAGTAGTTGCGGTAATCGAGTAATTCTTCACCAATAGTTTGCGGCAAGCGTTGCCCAACATCCACTTGAGGGTTGAGGCGTTGGTATAACTTAGCCATTGCTTCAGAGAATGTTAACCGTTGGCTGGTGAATAAGTCTTGATGCATTTCGCTCTCTTCAGAAAGCACACTCAGTAACAATGCATGACTTTCACGAATATTCACATTGAGGCGAACCCCTTTAACCTGACCAAATGCTACAGCTTGCAGCCCTTGGTTTAGCATACGAATGCGATTCTGTTCGCGCTGAATGGTTTTACGAATAATATTCGCCACACTTTTTGAACTGATCGCCAATTTTTGCTCACGCGCTGTTAGCTCTTCCGTTAAACGCGCCAGTTCAATTTCCATTTGCTCGATTGCATCAATCGGGTCATCAGTTCGAATAATATCTTGGCGAATACGTTCACGTAGGTGTTGATATACTGCGATAAAGAATTTTATCTTCCGTTCTGGGTGTTTTGGATCTTCGGATAAACGCAGTACATCGCGTAAATGTTCGTTATCTGCAACCGCTAAACGCAACGCTCCTAAGGCTTTATCCGACATCGAGCGTAAGCTATCACCGTCAGTATAAGCCAACTCACGGCGGTGTAGACGACGCTCAACGCCATTGTCTTTCACCAAGCGCATTACCGCACACCAACCTGCTTTTGCTGTCACGACCTGCTCACGCAGCATATAGTAGTCTTTTTCTAACTTACGAAGGCGCTTCTGTAAGTTATCCATTTCAGCTTCACATAATGTCAGCTGTTTTTCTAACTGGTTAATACGACTACGGTTTTCCATAACCCGCTGGTGCAGCTCATCGCGTCGGATACGAGCGCGCTCTTGGGCGTCAGGGTCGGCTTTTACGCCAATTTCTTGCATCTCGACTTCGAGCTCTTTTAGCATCTCTTGTTTGGTATCGAAAGAACTGCGTAACGAGGCAAGAACTTGATGGAACTGTGCACTTTGTGCTTGGTGCTGGCGTAATTGTTCACGAGCACGTGTACGCTCGGTTTCTGCCTGCTCTAAACGCTGACGTAGTTTTTCATTCAGGTCCGCGTTTTCATTCACCATTCCGGTTGAATCACTGTAACTAAAGTGAGCACGGCGCTGAACAACCTCTACTAATGCAAAAGCTTGCTGTTTCGCATTTTGCTGGCTGTGTTTTGCTGACTCATAATCTTTGCGTAATTGCTCGTGTTGTTCAGGATCACTGAGTAACACTGTCACAATCGGCTCTAATTTTTCTAACGCATCACCATGTTTATTCAGGAAATGTGCCGCTTCTTCCGCTTCCGTTAGCTCTTCGTTTATCTCTTCAACTCTGTCCGCCAATGTTTCATCGAGTAATAACCCCATTTGAGGTAATAAGCGATTAAGAGCCGCAAGGCTTTCTTTACCTTGGGCAAATTGTTGACGCTGTTGCTGAGTTTGCTCTTCAAATTGAGCTAAAGCACGTTCAATTTCCGAACGTTTTTGGTTGAGTGTACGAATTTCAGCTTCTGGATCATCTTCAAAGGCCACTGAAATGTGTTGGCCTATAAACCGGCTGAATGCTTGGTGTGAACGCTGAATTTTCTGTACGTCAAATGACAGATTCGCATAGCGCTCAGCGAGCTCATCACGTTCAGCCGTTAACGACTCTAAATGGCTTTCACGTGCGGCACGACCAAACAAAGGCAACTCAGGATAACGAGAGTAACGCCATTGACGCTCAGACGAACGGACTAATACCGCATTTTCAAACTCTTGCGCATCAAAAACGCTATCGTCGAAAGAAGATGGATCTCCCTCGATAAAATACACATCATCTGGGCAATCTTGTAACGAATCCAGTTGATTGCGAACTGCATCAAGGTCTTGCACCACAATTCCGTGACGCGCAGGACCATATAGCGCGGAGAAATAAGCTGCGTCTTCGATGGTAATATCATCATAAATTTCAGATAACAACACACCATTGAAACGCTCTGCCAACGCTAACATGCGGCTATCTTCCGCACCACTTGGCTGGCTTAGTCGCTCAATTTGCTTTTCGAGATCTTTACGTTGCGCAGCAACTTCATCTCGTTCAACCGTTATTTCCCGCTCTTGTTCGAGGAGTTGCTGCATAAACTCAGTCACAGCAGTACTTGACTCAAACGTTTCATGGGACTGCTCATTAAGCTGTGTTAGCGCTTCTTGAGCCATAATCCATGCAGGGGCTTTAGATGAAAGTTGGCTAATACGCTGGCGGATCTGCTCCAATTCTTGGCGCATTTGCATCCGTTTTTCGCCACTCTCATTCACACCAATACTAAGCTCTTCTTGCTGTGCTTCCAGCTCAGCCATTAATGCATCAAGCTCATCGGGCTCATAACTTTGGCCATGACGCTTACAAAACTCTGCCAATAAGCGTTCAGCATTTTGCTGGCTATTCAGACGTTGTTGCAATTCAGATAGCTGCATACGCAATGGCTGTACGCGATCCGCTAAATGTTGTTGTGAGGACCAATCACGTAGTAATGTACGCGCTTGTTGGTATGCATCACTGCGGCTAACTTCCCCTATCATACTTCTAACTAATTGATAGGCTTGCTCAAATTGGCTATGTGCGGCATCTGCCACACTCATTTTTTGCTCAAGCGCTAATAACGCTTGGGTTGCTTGCTGTTCGCGTGCTTCGAAGGTATCTAACCATTCATCTGCATTATCAATGGATAATTCAGGAAGTTGGCACAATTCACGAGCACGCGTTAAGGCATGCAAGGCTTGCTGGTACTGAATAGCGCGTGTTTGTTGTACATCCAGAGCTTGTTGGTAATCGGCGAGTTGATTTTTTAATTCGTCAACTTCAATTTCAGCAGCTTCAGCTCGCGCTTCATATTCTTCTTGAGTTTCAGTTGCTTCAGCAACGACTTCACTTTGTTCTTCAAGACGATACCTCAGTTCTTCGATATCCGCTTGATAACGGTCAATTTTCTCTTGCTGACGCAGCGCGGCTTGTACTAAATTCAAGTGGTCACTGGCCGCTTGGTAGTCTGCTTCTAATTCTGTAGAAGCGCCATTTTGCTCATTCAACTCACGCGCCATTTCGACGCTTCGAACCTGTTCAACACGCAATTGTTTACGGCTGGCTAATAGCTCATTGCGTGCAGCCAGTGCTGCATCAAGGTGAATACGTCTTTCATTGGAATGGCGCATATAATCCGCAGAAACGTAATCAGTCGCTTGGCTAATCAAATGCTTGAATAAGTCACGGTCTGATTGCGTTACACGAATGGCTTCTAATGTTAAACGGTTTTCACGCAAAGCCGCTTCCATATCTTGGAATGCTTTACGTACCCCACTGTTTTCAGGTAATAAATAATCACGTAATGAGCGAGTAATGGCACTAGAAATACCACCATATAGTGACGCTTCAATCAGGCGATAATATTTGCTTCGGTCACTCGCGGAACGTAAACGTTTAGGTAAAACCCCTAATTCAAACAGAATCGAATGGTAGTCAGTAATTGAGTTAAACTGCTTGAACAAAACGCCTTCCTGTTCCTCAAGGCGCTCTTTTAGTTCATTAAGTGGGATCACTTTTGCTTGGCGGCCATCGATAACCTCTGTCAATATTTCCGTTGGCACCGTCGCCAGTGGAATGCCTTGTACCATAAACGGCTTAATATCAACTTTTTTATCGCGCCCTGCGACTTGTTGTAAACGCACACCCACCATGACACGCTGGTGCTTCGAATTTAACACATCCAAAATTGCGTAACAGACACCTGGGCGTAATTTCCCGTGTAAGCCTTTATCACGAGAACCAGAGGTCGCGCCCGCTTCCGTTGTGTTACGGAAGTGAAGTAAGGTTAAATCAGGGATCATCGCGGTAATAAACGCCGCCATTGTGGTTGATTTACCCGCACCATTACCACCCGATAATGTGGTCACTAATTCATCAAGGTCAAAAGTTCGGGCAAAAAAACCGTTCCAATTCACCAGCGTCAGTGAGCGAAATTTTCCGCGTTCAATCATTATTCTTCATCCTCATCACTTTCTGCCGGTTCTTGATTCTCTTCGCCACCCTCTTCTTCACTGTCTTTCAGCGATAATTCCCCTTCAAGAGAGATAGCTTCACCATCACGGATCATCCGTAACTGTGCATCTTGTGGGTTATCACCACTACGCACATCAGCGCCAAAACGAAATACAGATTCGCTAATAATAAATTTACTCGGATCATTCTGCAGAAAGTGTACCATTCCCAAGCGACGTAAACGGTTGAGTGATGTTCTGAGTTTTTCCTGCAGTTTTTGTTTATCTAAGTCAGAACCTGTCGAACGTTGATTAACAAATTTAAGTAATTTGCTTTCATCCGCTAATGATAGTAATTCTTCAAATAACTCTTGTGAGGTAAAAATACCTTGGTTACTCAAGCGTTCAGGGCTGAGATAGAGATAACAAAGGATTTTCCCAACCATCATATCTAATTCAGACAACACCGAGCGTGGTATGAGAGTTGTTGAGCGTGGGCGTAAATAGAAAAACCCCTCAGGGGCACGAATTAATTCTACGTTATATCGTGCATAAAATTGTTCTAATGCTTCCTGAAAATCCATCAAAAATGCGTGGTTATCAAGGTCATCAACACTAATATGGCGACCTGAACGCAATTGGCTGTCTAGCTCTGGAAAAATCGGGTTAGCTAATGCTTGAGCCAGCTTAACTGGCATAAATTGTTCAATATTTGTCGATGACATGTGCCTGTACCTTGGCTCCGTGATCATTAATAGCTTGCCATTCTGCCGGTAACCCCGCCAAATCAGCCTCTGCGATACCTAATTTAACAGCTTGGTCGATAATAATTCGAGCTACATCAAAATGACGTTTTTGTGGATATTGCAGTAAATAGTCATGCAACACACGGCCAACATCGAGCGGCCGTTGCTCTGCTTTATAAATGGCTAACTCAACTTCCATTAGCTCTGCAAGCTTGTCATTCAATTCACTAAACTCTTCAAATTCAAGCTCTGATGGTAATTCACCCATCACTTCTTCATCATGCAATGCGAGCTCTTCATCACGCATATCGAATAACCGATCCGCATTGGCGTAAGTGAGTGCCCAAGGGCTATCAAGGTAGTGCTGAACGGATTGACGTAATCGCTGAGAAAATATTCTATTTTTATCCATATCGATAGCTGTACGGATAAACTTATGAACATGACGATCATAACCAATCCATAAATCGATAGATTGTTGACCCCAGCTAACAATACGGTCTAGTTTATTTTGCAGGTCAAAAACCAACCTATCCACTAAGTCAGAGAACACCGGCGCATTCATATTGGCTTCTTGAATACGTAATAAATTCGCTTGCAGTTTATCCCCTGCGGCTTCCAATGTGTCTTGCAACTCACGCAATGTACCTGATGTTTCTGATAGTAATTGCTCACAGTTAGCAATAGCTGCCTGCCAGTCTTGATTTAATAATGCCGCAATATCTTCTTTTACTGAATTTTGTTGTTCATCCATAATGCGTTGCGATAAATCAATACTGTCAAAAATTTCAGCAACTGAATATTTTAGTGGAGCAAACACGTAACGATGCCAATAAAATTCATCGCCCCCTTCTTCTGCGGCTTCAGCGGCACGTTGCAGTTCTCCTGCGACAATAGAAAGCTGCATAGAAAGTCTTAATGTTGAGAACTCTCGCTGACGAATATAATAATCGCTGATACCGATCCCCAGAGGGGTTAAGCGGTAAATGGCATTACCTTCAACAATGTCACTGGCAAAACGGTTAAATATCTTCTGGCGAACCATATCATTGATGGCATTATTGGCTCTTACTGCCAAAGATTCTGTGGTCTGTTCAAACCCTTTGCAGACCTCACGAAAGGCATCAACCAGCTCCACTTCACTCATTTCACCATTGACTCTTTCACTATTTAATACCGCCACCGCAAGCAAAAATGCTAAACGTTCAGCAGGAAGTGAAATCGAAAAATCATTTTTTCGTGCCCAAGACACAAGTTCAGGGACGGTCTGGGAAAAATCACTCATAAATCGTCCTTTTGTATTTGTTTGCGTGCCATGACATGAATATAACGACCCATACTAATATAGGGTTCTTCACGGCAATACTGCTGCTCTAATGCCAACAATGCTGGAAAATCTTTTTGCTGTAACTGCCGACTCTGTAAATAGTCATGAAATACCCTAACACCACTTTTACCGATAATTTGCATATTACACTCACTCAACCAAGCATCAACTTGATGAGGAAAAAGCGGTTTTTGCGGTGATAACGAGCGTTTACGACGACGTTGAATATGTGGCGTTGCAAGATGAAAATTTCCCAAAATTGCGTTACGCATCACCAGACCATTTGCATTATAGAACATGACAGAAAATACGCCTTCTGGTCTAATTATATCTACCAGTTGTTCAATTGCATATTTTTGATCGCTAATCCATTCAAGTACCGCATGAAACAGAACAAGGTCAACAGGTTCATCAATGTATTGTGCAACATCTTGCACCGCACAATGTACAAAACGCATGTTATCGCTAATACCTTGTTCCTTGGCAAGCTCACTGCCTCGTTCTAACATCTCTTCAGATAAATCGCAAAGTATCACCTGATGCCCCATTTCGGCGAGTTTGCGTGAAAAGTGCCCTTCACCACCGCCTGCATCAAGTATTTTTAGGGTTTTACCCTCAAATTGGCTGTGCAATAATTGAGTTAAATCTTGCCAAACTACCGCTTCTCGTATTTTTCCTTTTGTCGTTCCGTAGATATTTTTTGCAAATTTATCGACAATATCATCAAAGTTGCGGTCTGCCATGTGCTATCCGGTTACCTATCATCTATTATTTAAAGCGGTTTATGAGCCAATTTGTCGCGAAAAAACGTAAAATGGTTGATTACATCTTGATTATGGAGAAAATCAACGCTAACCAGAAATATTCTCACATTACATTGCACTTATCACATACAATGCGAGGCGACTGTTAAAACAGGAATTATAACAGATAATAGCTATATTTTTGCATAGTACTTTATTGTGCCCAGCAAATTTCATTTTGGCGCTATTAAACACCATGTTGTTATTTTTCCTCTAGTTTAGCCGTTTTATTACGTATTTTTTCTGCAGATACCACCGCAATGGTGGCTCGATACCCCATAAGAATAGGCTTAGTTATGTTATTTATCTTAAAAAAATATATTGGTTCTCTATTGATGCCATTACCATTATTGCTCATCGTCGGGTTTATTGGGCTGCTTTTGCTCTGGTTCACACGCTGGCAGCGTTGTGGGAAGACGTTGACTACTCTAAGTTTAGTTTTCATAACCTTGTTGGGATTACAGCCTATTTCAGATACTTTGCTTGCCCCTGCAGAAAAGCAATTTAATAAACGCTATGAACTGATTACTGAAACACCTCCTCAAGATGTACGTTACATTGTTGTGCTAGGAGGTGGCTTTACATATAACCCGGATTGGAGCCCAAGCTCTAATCTATTGAATAATAGCTTACCTAGAGTGACTGAAGGTGTTCGCCTTTATCTTAAACACCCTGGTAGTAAACTTATTTTCACTGGCGGTAAAGCGAGTAGCACCATCAGCAGTGCCGAAGTTGCCGCACAAGTTGCGCAATCCTTGAGTGTCCCAGCACAAGATACTATCCCCCTCACTGAACCCAAAGATACACAAGAGGAAGCTTATGAAGTTGAAAAAATTATTGGGAAATCACCTTTTTTATTAGTAACTTCTGCTAATCACCTGCCTCGAGCGATGACCATGTTTACTCAACGAGGAATGACCCCTTTCCCTGCACCCGCAAATCAGTTGGTTATCACGAGTGAAATTAATCCATGGGAGAAATACATTCCTTCCTCATATTATTTTGGTCATAGTGAACGTGCTTGGTATGAATTTCTTGGTACCATTTGGTGGCATTTAAAACCCAATAATACACAAGCGTTAGAAGAACAGCTTGCCACGCCTGAAGCTATTGCTGCTGAATAACAACAAAAAAGGTGTAACCTATTGAGATTACACCTTTCGTTTAGCTAAATCGTATATTGGCCATTTTGGCTATTAAGAAAATACTGACTACTGAATAAATTGCTTTCTAACGAGTTCAAGATCTTCAGGGGTATCAACACCAGCGCCTGGCGTGGTTTTCGCAACATCCACATGAATTTTTTCTCCGTACCAAAGCACCCTAAGTTGCTCTAGCATTTCGATTTTTTCTAATGGACTCGCTTCCCACTTAATATAACGACGAATAAACCCTGCGCGATAAGCATATATACCAATATGGCGTAAAAAGGTATCACCTATTGTGTCTTGGCTTTTCGCAAAGTTGTCTCTATCCCAAGGAATGGTTGCCCGAGAAAAATACAGTGCATAACCTTCGTGGTCAGTAACAACCTTGACTGCATTTGGATTAAACGCTTCATGAGCATCATTAATGGGCACAGCCAGTGTCCCCATTTCAGCTTTGCTCCCCTGAAGGTTATGAGCCACTTGGCTTATAATCTCAGGTGGAATTAAAGGTTCATCGCCTTGCACATTTACGATAATTTCATTGTCAGAAAAAGCGTATGTATCAATAACTTCAGCCAACCTTTCTGTTCCAGACTGATGATTTGGGTCTGTCATACAGGCTTCACCGCCTGCTTCAATCACCGCTTTAGCAACATCAGAGTGATCTGTCGCAACTATCACCCGGCTAGCCCCCGACTTAATAGCTTGCTCCATCACTCGAACAACCATTGGCTTGCCATGGATATCAGCCAAAGGTTTACCGGGTAGACGTGTTGATGCATAACGAGCAGGAATAATAACCGTAAACATGATGATTACTGGCCTTCATCTAATGAAACAGGGCGGGCTTCATTTTCTAGCAATACAGGGATGCCATCACGAATGGGATAGGCTAGATGATCAAACTTACAAATAAGTTCGAGGTTTTCTTTGTTATAACTTAATTTGCCGTGGCATACAGGACAGGCAACGATTTCAAGTAAACGGTGATCCATGTTTTCTCCTGAATGGATTTTAACTCACTTGGAGTCAGGATATCACATGCAGATATCACCGTTAACTTTAATCTTCCTGAATAAGATCTCCTGCGTGAGATGAGAGGATAAAAGCAGGAGAAATTGTTCTGTTTATTATTTAATAAGCAATAACGTCAGCTGCCGTTATGCCATTCGAATTACGAGTAACAGAGAACTCAACGTTTTGACCTTCGAATAATGATTTGATTTTTTTATTAGCAATTGACTTTGTTGTCACAAATACATCATCACCACCATTGAATGGGGAAATAAAACCGTAACCTTCTTTTGCATCAAACCATTTAACTCGACCCATATGTAATTGAAAATTCATATTAAAACTCCTTTTGTTCTGAGAACAATATTTTTTATCTTTGTATCATTACTCTTTCTTGCTTCCCATTTATAAACTGCTGATCTATTAATACATCAAAGAGTAATTAAACTTTACCAATTCATGCGCACAAATCATTGTGCATATTTTATAACGCTCATGTATGTAAATTTCAGACACCGCAAATCTACTGCGAAGTTAACAGTCTATTTTGACATTATGATGACAAAACACGATGACAGCGACTTTACAATATAGATTATGCGAGGATATGAAGACTAACTAAAGAACGGAGCGTAAAATTTAAGCTAGTATAAAATCCAATTATTAATGTATTGCATCTAGATACATAATAAGTGGATCTATATCACATTGGCGATATTATTATCACAGAGGAACGTTATAGACAAGTTTTTTTGTTATTTGTGATAAGTTTTTTTATTCCGCTTAAGATTTTTTCAGCGTCAGGAGCTTGTAAATACGCTTGGACTGGAAGGAACCACCAATTGGGTTGTGCAAAAGCACGGCACTTTACAGCATCTTTTTCGGTCATCAATAAGTTTTGCTCATTTTTAACTAACCGTGAAAGCTGTTTTAATTCATATGACTGGTGATCAGCAAAAGCATGGGTACTAATGACCTCGACCCCTTTATTTTCTAATGAGGCAAAAAAACGAGGAGGATGACCAATACCTGCCATTGCGATAACTGCAGGCAATTGTGTAACCGCTCGTTTTTCACCACTAACAAGGTTACAAGCAACATCACCTTCAAGGGCCATTAAAGCTTCATTTTTTTGAGCTTCACCACCGTTAACAATGACAGCGTTAACACTCTTCAAACGCCCAGCTCTTTCGCGCATAGGCCCTGCGGGTAACCACCACCCATTACCAAAACGACGTTGACCATCAATAACGACTATTTCGTAGTCACGTTGCAATGCATAGTGTTGCAACCCATCATCAGTAATAATTACATCTAGTGGAAACTTTTCTAGTAAGGCTTTAACTGCATCACTGCGCTTGGGTGCAACGGCTACAGGGGATTTAGTACGATGAAAAATTAATACAGGTTCATCCCCTGCAACTTCAGTTGTGGTCGTTTCATCGAGTATCAACGGGTACTTTTCAGCTTTACCGCCATACCCTCGAGAAACAACCCCCACGCGGTAGCCTTCTTTGGTGAGTGATTCCACCAACCAGATAACAACAGGGGTTTTACCATTCCCCCCCGCTGTCAGGTTTCCCACCACGACCACTGGAATTGGCGCTTTCCATGAACGTTTCAGCCCGATTTTATAAGCTATATCCCTAATTACCGTTACCAATCCATAAAGGAAAGACAACGGCAGTAATAAAAGATACAGCCATGATTTACCAGACCAAATACGTTCTATCATTGTTTAAACTGAATACTATGTAACTGTGAATATGCGCCATCTTGAGCTAATAGCGATTTATGGTCACCACGCTCAATGATCCGGCCATCTTGTACAACTAATATTTCATCCGCATTTTCTATCGTCGATAACCGATGAGCAATGACCAAGGATGTTCTATTTTTCTGTAACTCATCAAGAGCCGCTTGAATAGCACGCTCAGACTCTGTATCTAGTGCAGATGTTGCCTCATCAAGAATAAGAATTGGGGCGTCGCGTAGCAGCGCTCGAGCAATCGCTATTCTTTGACGTTGTCCGCCAGAAAGCATCACACCATTTTCGCCAATAACTGTATCTAGGCCTTTCTCAAGTTTAACAATGAAATCCATTGCATAGGCCATTTCTGCTGCTTTCTCTATTTGTTCGCGGCTGTAGCTACCGTCTGTTGCATAAGCAATATTATTCGCTATCGTATCGTTAAATAGATAAACATGTTGAGAAACTAACGCGACTTGGCTACGTAATGAGGATAATGTGTATTCACGGATATCATGACCATCAATTTGAATAGAGCCTTCATCAATGTCATAAAAACGTGTAATCAAATTTGCAATAGTGGACTTACCTGAGCCTGATCGCCCAACTAGAGCAACTGATTTCCCTGCAGGCAAAATAAACGATACATCATCTAACGCAGGATGTTCTTTGGTTGCATAGGTAAAGGTGACATGTTCAAATTTAATATCCCCTTTAACCTCTTTAAGTACTTTAGTTCCGTTATCTTTTTCTTGTTCCGAATCTAAGATTGCAAATAACGTTTGGCAAGCCGCCATACCACGTTGGAATTGTGAGTTAACGTTAGTTAATGATTTTAATGGACGCATCAAGGCAAACATTGATGAGAAAACAACTGCAATTGTTCCTGATGTTAATTCATCGCGAATTTCGGGAAAGCTCGCAGCATAAAGAACAAATGCTAATGCAAATGATGCAATTAACTGAACAATAGGGTCTGAGATTGCTGAAGCGGTTACCATTTTCATATTTTGACGGCGCATGTTGTTACTGACTTTATTAAAACGTTCAGTTTCAACTTTCTGGCCACCAAAAATTAAAACCTCTTTGTGCCCTTTTAGCATTTGTTCTGCACTTGCCGTCACATGCCCCATACCCGTTTGCATGTTTTTACTAATCTTACGAAAACGCTTAGAAACGATACGAATAGTGACTGATACAACAGGGGCGATCACGATTAAAATAAGAGAAAGCTGCCAGCTATAATAGAACATCATCGCAAATAACCCGATGATATAAGCACTTTCACGAATAATTGTAATTAATGCCCCAGAAGAAGAAGATGCAACTTGTTCTGAATCATAAGTAATTCTAGATAACAGTGTTCCTGTTGATTGTTGGTCAAAAAAACTAACGGGCATTCCCATCATATGGCCAAACAGTTTACGTCGCATGTTCATCACGACTTTACCTGCAACCCATGAAACACAATAGGTTGAAACAAAGCTAGACCCACCACGAACAACCATTAACCCTAACACCGCAAGCGGAAGCCATTTTAAAACGTCATTATCTGCTTTATCAAAGCCTTCATCCAATAAAGGTTTTAATAAAGAAATCATAAATGCGTCACCCGCTGCGTTTATGATAAGTGCTATTGCTGCAACGATTAAACCCGCTTTAAAAGGCGCAATTATCGGCCACAAGCGACGAAAAGTTTGTTTTGTCGAAAGGTCTTTATCATTCATACTTTTAATTACCAGACTTAATGTAAGCGCACTATTCTACTCGGGAAATAGCGGTAAGCCAAACCACAGATGATACCAGCGGGGCTGAATTTCATAGCGGTAACGTGAAACTTGGATATTTTCCCTTTTAAACCATATAGTTAACTGACCATCTTCTGCTGTATTTAACCACTTAATATTACTATTTTTATATCTAAAATAGACTTTTGGCGACGGAATTTTCCATGCACTGTACCTTGCAGATGAGACGACTACCATTGAAGGTTGAACATTTCTTAACAATAAATCAGTTGATGAAGTGCTGCTTCCATGATGAGGGGCGAAAAGAAGATTCGAACGTAACCGGTTCTTGTACATTGCGACAAGTGATTTTTCCCCTTGTTTTTCGATATCTCCTGTTAATAAAATTTTATGAAACCCATCCGTCAATTGAATGACACAAGAATCATCATTATGCGATATTGGTGCTAACTTTTCAGGCCATAATACTTCAAAAGTTAATATTCCCCACTGCCATTTTTGACCTTTAAAACAGGGAAGGTGCTTCATCTTTTTTATATTATTAATATTATTACTTTTTTTCTTGTATGCCAAAGTATCCTGTGGCCCAAAACTACTTCTTACACTTAACCATGGGTATTGTTGAATTAAATAATTCACTCCCCCTGTATGGTCTAAATGATTATGGCTTAAAATTAAGCCAATAGGGGTTATATCATGATATTTAAGAAAAGGAACAATTTGACGCTGTGCATTACTCCCTTCTTTCCAAGTATTTCCAGTATCATAGAGAAATGCCAAGTCATTTTGCTCTATCACAACAGCTAAACCGTGCCCGATATCTAATACCGTCATTTTCCAGCCTTCTTTGAGTTGTTTACCACTTCCCCTTTCTAGAAAGATTGAGATAACCACACACCCAATAAGCCCAAAGTAACGTTTGTACCACTTAAATAAGATGACAATGATGCTTAGCCAACATATTAAGAATAAATAATAAGGTACATTAATGAACTCTGACCAAAAAGTACTGAAATAAGGTAATGGCTTTAACCCTAAATCTATCACCCTATCTATCGCATATAGAAAAGACCGCTGAACTACCTCTATTGGCACTAAAAATACGATCAAAATAGCAGGGACAACACACCAAGAAATTAACGGAACAAACCAAATATTAGCCACTAACCCCATTATGTTAATACCATTAAATATAATAAGTTGCATTGGAATTAGTAAGATGAGCAAGCCTATTTGCAAATGTGCTAACCCTATAATTTTACCTTTTATCCCTCTAGCTAAATGGTAGGCTAATGGAAATATTGATAACCAATAGAGAATGGCTAGTACAGCGAAGCTAGATAACCAAAAACTATCTGACAAAATAGCCAATGGGTCAAATAGTAATATTCCCGCTATGCTCCAAAGCGCCCATTGCCAAGCAAAATGCCTTGCAGGCTTATTTCTAATATATACCCATAATAGTAAGGCAAACAGTGCCCGTGTTGCAGGGATAGCAAACCCCGAGATCCATGCATAAAAAATAGCTAGCACCATACCTATTACTACTGGAAGTATTTCACTAATATATTTTATTGGTAAAAAATATTGAATTCCTCGAGCAATAAGAAAACCAAACAAGTAGGCTAAACCAATATGTAAACCCGAGATAGCCATTAAATGTGTCAAACCTGTTTTCTGTAGTAAATAGGCTTGATCTGTAGGCAGTAAATTTCTATCGCCAAACATTAACCCATAAATAATTCCTTTATTAGATAATGAGCTAATTAGCTCCATATAGTTATAAATAATTTTTTGTCTTACAGAACACGCCATTTCTAATGGTTCTATTTTTTGGCTTTTCAATCCCCCTATGACCCTATTAGCTAAATAGTAACGTTGTAGATTAAATCCGCCTTCATTTAGTGAACTATGCAATGGCTTTATTTTGCCATTGATCCGCCAAGACTGCCCTGCGCAAACAGTTTCCTTTGTTTTCCATGTAGCATATAACGGAGGAAAAACAATGCGATTGTTAATTTTATCAATACGTACTTTGATTTTTTGCTCTTTGCTACTCAAAGGAATACCAACAATAACCACATCAATATCGTTATTTTTTTTAGGTAGATAATTAATATGATTAATGATGTTAATTCCATGCCAATTAGCCCATAGAAAAAACATAATAATTAGTGCTAAAAACTTGCATGATTTACCAAATATAAAGAATATTATTAATACCGATACAAACAAAGAAACAAATAATAATTCACTCAGCATTAAAATTTTAGGTATAAATAAAAGTGGTAATGTACCTAAAATCAAAGCAATAGAAGCCTTTGTCATCGAAACAGACAATTTCCCATTAAAGATTAAATTACATTTTTTGATTGAATTATTTAGCCATCTTATTATGTAGATGATATTTTTTATCAACTTTTGTATCCCTACATAGCGTTTATTTGCTTTAGTTTATTTATTCCTATGAATTTTTTAAGTCTCTTTGTTTTATTTTTCGTAGCGCTTCCCAATATGTTTTTTACTGATAAAAATATACATATTAGTTTGCGAGGAGCTTCGCAAGACACGTATATATCTCTAAAGCTGCTTTTGGATTTATTTTATTATTTTTATAGGCTTTAAAAGTATAGAAGCGGTGTTGGTGTTGGTGTTGGTGTTGGTGTTGGTGTTGGTGTTGGTGTTGGTGTTGGTGTTGGTGTTGGTGTTGGTGTTGGCTAGATATAAAAAACAGTGCCGTATAAAATACAAGCACTGTTTTGATGTAATAATTAAGATTTACAGCCTGATTATTGGCCGTAAATATTTACACGATCACGTAATTCTTTACCTGGTTTAAAATGAGGAACATATTTACCTTCTAGTTCCACTTTATCACCAGTTTTTGGGTTACGGCCAACGCGTGGAGCACGGTAGTGAAGAGAAAAACTGCCGAAACCACGGACTTCAATACGCTCACCGTTAGCTAACGTATCCGCCATATGCTCAAGAATTTCCTTTACAGCTTCCTCAACGGTTTTTGCTGAAAGATGAGACTGCTGGCTAGCCAGTCTTTCAATTAATTCAGACTTGGTCATAGTACCTCCCTAAACTACCGTTACAAAGGGGCAACGCTACTGTTGCCCCCACTTAATTATTCGCCTTTAGCTGCTTTGAAAGCTTCAGCCATAGCATTGTTGCCGAATGCTGTATCTTCTTGTTTGTTCACAGCTGCGACAGCGTCTTTCTCATCAGCTTCGTCTTTAGCGCGAACAGACAGGTTGATTACACGGTTTTTACGATCAACACCAGTGTATTTAGCTTCAACATCATCACCAACGTTCAGAACCAGTGTTGCATCTTCAACACGGTCACGTGAAGCTTCTGATGCACGCAGGTAACCTTCAACGCCCAGTGTCAGCTCAACAGTTGCACCTTTAGCATCAACTGCGATTACTTTACCAGTTACGATTGCGCCTTTCTTAGTTGCTGCTAAGTAGTTATTGAATGGATCTTCAGCTAACTGTTTAACACCTAAAGAAATACGCTCACGCTCTGCGTCGACTTGCAGAACAACAGCTGCGATTTCATCACCTTTTTTGTATTCACGAACTGCTTCTTCGCCTGCAACGTTCCAGGAGATGTCAGACAGGTGAACCAGGCCATCGATGCCGCCGTCCAGACCGATGAAGATACCGAAGTCAGTGATAGACTTGATTTTACCTTCAACGCGGTCGCCTTTGTTGTGAGTTTCTGCAAATTGCTGCCATGGGTTAGATTTGCACTGTTTCAGGCCCAGTGAGATACGACGACGTTCTTCATCGATATCCAGAACCATAACTTCAACAACATCACCAACGTTAACAACTTTAGATGGGTGGATGTTTTTGTTAGTCCAATCCATTTCTGAAACGTGAACTAAACCTTCAACGCCTTCTTCGATTTCTACGAAGCAGCCGTAGTCAGTCAGGTTAGTAACGCGACCAGTCAGTTTAGTACCTTCTGGGTAACGTTTAGCGATTGCGACCCAAGGATCTTCGCCCAGTTGTTTCAGACCCAGAGAAACACGAGTGCGCTCACGGTCGAATTTCAGAACTTTAACATTGATTTCATCACCAACGTTGACGATTTCGCTTGGGTGTTTAACACGTTTCCAAGCCATGTCAGTGATATGCAGCAGGCCGTCAACACCGCCCAGATCAACGAATGCACCGTAGTCAGTAAGGTTCTTAACGATACCTTTAACTTCCATGCCTTCTTGCAGATTTTCCAGCAGTTGATCGCGCTCAGCGCTGCTTTCAGATTCAATTACAGCACGACGAGAAACAACAACGTTGTTGCGTTTCTGATCCAGCTTGATTACTTTGAACTCAAGCTCTTTGCCTTCCAAGTGAGTAGTATCACGAACTGGACGTACATCAACCAGTGAACCTGGTAAGAACGCACGAATACCGTTCAGCTCAACAGTGAAACCACCTTTAACTTTACCGTTGATAACACCAGTTACAGTTTCAGCTTCTTCGTAAGCTTTTTCCAGCATCAGCCATGCTTCATGACGTTTAGCTTTCTCACGAGACAGGATAGTTTCACCGAAACCATCTTCTACTGCATCCAGAGCTACATCGATTTCGTCGCCAACTTGGATTTCTAGCTCACCCTGAGCATTTTTGAACTGTTCTACTGGGATAGCAGATTCTGATTTAAGACCTGCGTCAACAAGGACTACGTCTTTATCGATGGCAACAACAGTACCACGGACGATAGAACCAGGACGAGTTTCAATATTCTGCAGGGATTCTTCAAAGAGTTGAGCAAAAGATTCAGTCATATTAATGATCTTCAAGAGTTTTAAATTAACGTCCACTTAGCTTCCCGCCAAATGGGGTTGTTTCACATACCCCACAACATTCCATGTCGCAAGGTTGATGCTATGCTAATAATATAATCACATAGCGGTAACTGCGTATATTATCTAATTATAAGCTAAAATAAAGCCTATTATCACGATAATTGTAGAATTTTTTTTGCATAGGTGTGTGCTTTTTCAATAACTTCCTCAATAGACATACTTGTGGAATCCAGCACTAATGCGTCTTTCGCGGCAATAAGAGGTGCAACAGAGCGATTACGATCACGAAAATCTCGCTCTTCAATTTCGCTTAAAAGACGTTCAAAATTAACATCAAAACCTTTTTCTTGCAACTGCTTCATCCGCCGATGAGCACGTTCTTCAGCTGACGCATCAAGAAAAATTTTTACTGGAGCATCGGGGAAAACCACCGTTCCCATATCACGGCCATCGGCAATAAGTCCAGGTAGCGTTCTAAATGCACGTTGGCGTCGAAGTAAAGCTTCACGTACGCGAGGAAAAGTTGCTGTTTGGGATGCTGTATTCCCTACTGTTTCGGTTCTAATTTGATTCGAAACATCTTCCCCTTCCAGAATGACTTTCAGTACATTATCTTCAGGAACAAATTTCACATCTAAATTTGCAGCCAAAGGAACTAACGCATCTTCGGATTGGATATCAACATGGTGATGTAACGCAGCTAACGCTAATACACGATAAATTGCGCCAGAGTCTAAAAGCTGCCATCCAAATTCGTTTGCTAATGCTTGGCAAAGTGTACCTTTACCTGCTCCGCTTGGTCCATCAACGGTGATTACAGGGGCTATCGCCACCATATAAAAATCTCCTTTTCTGCAAATAGCCTAGCTACCCGCAATTAAAATCTGTGAAGGTATTATACCAATTCAGTAGATTTGTGAAATAAGCAGGTTCTGATGATTGCTAAAAAATAAGAGAAAATTGATGTTTGGATCGTAAAAATCAGGTTGATATCAAAGAAAATAATATCAACCCAACCAATAGATTAATGACTTAAACGTGCCAACTGTTCGAAGTAATCAGGAAAAGTTTTTGCAGTGCAGCCGGGATCCAAAATTGTTACTGGCGTATCTGATAATGCAACTAACGAAAAACACATTGCAATACGATGGTCGTTATAAGTTTCAATTTCAGCATGCTGTAATTTTTTCGGTGGAACGACACGAATATAATCATGTCCTTCTTCCACTTCAGCGCCAACTTTTCGTAACTCTGTCGCCATCGCATATAACCGGTCGGTCTCTTTTACTCGCCAGTTATAAATATTACGAATAACCGTTTCGCCTTCAGCAAACAGAGCAACCGTTCCAATAGTCATTGCCGCATCAGGGATCGCATTCATGTCCATATCAATACCTGTCAACGTTCCGCGTTCACACTCAACGTAGTCATCACCCCAACGAATAGTCGCGCCCATTTTTTCTAATACGTTGGCAAATTTAGTATCCCCTTGCAAACTATTACGCCCAATTCCTGTTACACGCACTACGCCTCCCTTAATGGCAGCCGCAGCGAGGAAATAAGACGCTGATGAAGCATCACCTTCCACTAAATATTCACCTGGTGATTGGTATTGTTGCTGCCCTTTGATAACGAAATGTTCATATTGATGATTTTCGACATTAACACCAAATGTTTTCATTAATGCTAACGTGATATCAATATAAGGTTTAGAGACTAACTCGCCAATAATTGTAATTGTTGTATCTTGCTCTGCACGCGGAGCCGCCATTAACAATGCAGTTAAAAACTGGCTGGAAACAGACCCATCGACTGAAATTTGACCACCGATAAAACCACCTTTCAATCGTAGTGGCGGGTAGTTTTCCTGCTCTAAATATTCAATTTCTGCGCCACCTTCCCTTAATGCATCGACCAAATGCCCAATTGGGCGCTCTTTCATGCGAGGCTCACCCGTTAAAATAATATTATTGTGACTTAGTGATAATGCAGCAGCCAGTGGGCGCATTGCCGTTCCGGCATTGCCTAAAAATATCTCTAGAGCATTTGGATGAGATAAGTTTCCACCTAAACCTTCCACACGACAACGTGTTTTATCTTCCGATAGTTGGTAGCTAACGCCTAACTGGGTTAATGCATTCAGCATATGGCGAATATCATCACTGTCCAATAAGTTAGTGAGTGTGGTCGTTCCTTTAGCCATCGCTGCTAATAATAGTGCGCGGTTTGAGACACTTTTTGACCCTGGCAAATTAATTGTGCCGTTAATTGAAGAGATAGGTTGTAATGTCAGGGATTGCATAAAAAGCAGTTTCTCCAGTGAAGTTTTGCAAGTAAATAAAATCTGGCTCTATTTTCTTTTAAGTCAAATGTAAAGAGCACAAATAACCGACTGAACATCCTATTTCAGTCGGCAAATCTCATTATTGAGCGTTATGACGTTCCAAATCAGCCATAAAATCAACCAAAGCCTGTACACCCGCTAATGGCATCGCATTATAGATTGACGCACGCATACCACCAGCCACTTTATGGCCTTTTAGAGAAAGTAAGCCTTGCTCTTTGGCTCCATCAATAAATTTCGCATCAAGAGCCGGGTTTTGCATTTGGAACGGTACATTCATCCAAGAACGGTTTTCAACCGCAACACGGTTAATGTAGAACTGGCTATCATCAATTGCATTGTAGAGTAATTGTGATTTTTCATAATTACGCTTAGCCATTTCTTGCAAACCACCTTGTTCTTTTAACCATTTGAAGACCATCCCCGCAAGATACCAAGCAAAGGTCGGTGGGGTATTAAACATTGAATCGTGTTTTGCTAATACCGTGTAATCAAATACAGATGGAGTCTGAGGCGAAGCTTTACCGAGCAGGTCTTCTCGGATAATAACGATAGTTAATCCAGCTGGCCCAATATTTTTTTGAGCTCCCGCATAAATGACACCATAACGACTTACATCGATCGGTTTAGATAAGATAGAAGAGGAATAGTCAGCAACAATAATTTTATCTTCAGGGAAGTCAGGTTCTTCATGAATAGCTAAGCCACCAATGGTTTCATTTGGGCAATAGTGGACATAAGCGGCATCATCACTTAATGGCCATTCTTTCATGGGTTTTAAACTCACAACACCGTCTTTTTCTTCAGTAATTTGAATTACATTAGGTGTGCAGTATTTTTCAGCTTCTTTTGCTGCTGACTCTGACCAATAGCCACTCACAATATAGTCAGCGGTCGTTTTATCACCTAATAAATTCATCGGTAATGTAGCAAAATGGGCTCGAGCCCCACCGTGACAAAATAAAACTTTATAGTTATCAGGAATGTTTAATAGATCACGTAAATTTTGTTCTGCTTCTGTTGCCACTTCGATAAAGTCTTTTCCGCGATGGCTAACTTCCATGACAGAAACGCCTAATCCCTTCCAATTACAAAACTCTTGTTCAGCACGACGCATGACTTCAACAGGTAGCATAGCTGGGCCTGCACTGAAATTATAAACCTGACTCATTGACCTCACCCTATCCATCTTCAATTATGGTTAATAAAATTCACTCAGATACTTAAAGTTGTACCACTCCAAGCCTTTAGCTGCAACGGTTATTGTCAGCAAGCCCAAAAATGAAAGGGGGGTTATTTTTTGATAATGGAAAAAAGAATTTTGTTAATCTTGTCACACTCTCGACAAGCACAATTTTATGGAGAAATTAACAATAAATAAGCGATAATATCCCGAATTACATCATTGCGCTGTGTTTCGGGATATTCATTGAAATGTCTTTTATAAAAAATTAAAAAATTAGCGAATAACTTTGCTTACGATCTCAATCGCTTCTTTTTCTATTTGGCGTAAATGCTCTTCTCCGCGGAAGCTTTCACAATAAATTTTATACGCTTCTTCCGTGCCTGATGGTCTTGCTGCGAACCAGCCATAATCAGTCATGATTTTTAAACCGCCAATTGGTGCATTATTACCAGGGGCAGCAGTTAAACGCTGTGTAATTTTATCTCCAGCCAATGTATCTGCTGCAACCATTTCCGGTGATAATTTACTTAGCTTCGCTTTTTCCTCGTGAGTCGCTTTCGCTTGAATACGGTTGTAAATCGGTGCGCCAAATTTCTTAGCGAGGTTATTATAACGTTGCTGCGTGTTTTCACCCGTAACCGCCGTAATTTCTGCAGCGAGTAAGCAAAGAATGATACCGTCTTTGTCTGTTGACCAAGGTGTGCCATCGAATTTCAAAAATGATGCCCCAGCACTTTCCTCACCGCCAAAACCTAGCTGGCCGCTGAATAACCCATCAACAAACCATTTGAACCCTACTGGTACTTCAACTAATTCACGCCCTATATCGTTAACAACACGGTCAATCATCGCACTTGAGACAAGGGTTTTCCCTACCGCAACATTTTTTCCCCACTGAGGGCGGTGTTGGAATAGGTAGTCGATTGCCACAGCAAGATAGTGATTTGGGTTCATTAAACCATCGGGGGTGACAATGCCATGACGGTCATAGTCAGGGTCATTAGCGAAAGCTAAATCAAATTTTTCTTTCATCCCAAGCAAACCCGCCATTGCCCAACTTGATGAGCAGTCCATACGGATGACACCATCATGGTCTAAAGGCATAAAACGGAATGTTTGGTCTAATTGGTCATTTACGATTTCAATATCTAATTGATAATATTCAGCAATTTTTTTCCAGTACTCAATACCAGAGCCGCCTAGAGGGTCAACGCCAATTTTTAAACCAGACTTAGCAATTGCTTGCATATCAACAACTTCACCTAATGCAGAGACATAAGGCATAACCAAATCTTTCTGAATGACGTACTCACTCGCCATCGCACTATCAAAGTTGGTTCTTTTAATTCCTTCAAGGTTATTGGCTAGCAATTGGTTAGCATTTTTCTCAATGACAGACGTTAAATCGGTATCTGCCGGCCCACCATTCGCAGGATTATATTTAATACCGCCATCTTCAGGTGGGTTATGTGATGGTGTAATAACAATACCATCCGCAACATCTTGATGTGATTGGTTATAACTTAAAATGGCATGAGAGACAGCAGGCGTTGGGGTAAATCCATTATTTTCCTGAACAATAACATGAACTTGATTTGCCGCTAAGACTTCAACCACAGTGATAAATGCCGCTTCTGATAACGCATGGGTGTCTTTCCCCACAAAACAAGGGCCTGTTACGCCTTGCTTTTTGCGTAAATCAGCTATCGCTTGTGCAATAGCTAATATGTGGTTTTCATTAAAGTTTTTACGCAATGAGCTACCACGATGCCCTGATGTTCCAAACTTAACAGCTTGAGATGCATTTCCAGGTTGTGGTTGCTGCGTATAATATTGAGCGGTTAATTGAGCGACATTGATCAAGTCACTTTGAAACGGAAGCTGCCCTGCACGTTCATGTATTGTCACTTGTTTTCTCCCAAAGCACTGATGCTTTGTTATCAACATCAGTGGCCTTTCAGTTTTTAAATAGTATTACAAACTTTTTCAATCACATTGGTTGGAAATTGCATTTCCTGCATAATCGCATCAACCATACTACGTTTACGATTCGTATTCGTATTTGTGATCACCCAATACGGTGTCCCAGGAATATGGCGAGGCTTAGATTGTTTACCGGCTGCAAGTAATGTTTGCTCATCGCCAGCAAAATAAATACGAGTTCGACCATGCATTAACTCTGTTGCACTCGCAAAACGATTCGCATCTAAACTATATAAAGTAGATAAAATCAACATAAAGCGGTCAATCGCTTTATTTTTTTCTGCATAAGCGTCAGATAACAGGAGCTCTCTAATGACCCTAACAGGATTTAATGCAACAGCAGGTATACTCGTCGCAGGTTCAGCCTTAATAACAGCATGTTCCTGACTCATTTCTTTTGCTTGTACTGGCTGCCCGGATTTGAAATTTAACATACGGCGCAAAATATCCGATGCACTTTCACCGATATGCTGTGTATGGCTCGCAATATAGCGGTAAAGCTCTTCATCAACGTCTATTGTTTTCATTTTTTCCCAGTACTTATTTAACTAAAATTTGCGGTGTGATTATAAGACAGATTTAAAAAAAACAAAACAATTAAAATTTCAATAACTTAAAGTAAACATTATTCTAAGTTCGAAGATAATTCAGTAGGTTATCATGCCATTACTTTCAGTATTTTACCTCCGTAGCCAAATTCAATTTTCTGAAATTTACTGGCGATGATCCTCTTAGTTATCGCCTCATTAACTTACCTCAACCAAGATTGCAGTTTATTTGACCATTTGGATTTTACTCAGAGCCGTGACATGATAAGACCACATGTACCGCTGACGAATTGATCAAACAAATATGACTGTATTACTTAACCATACTATTCATAAACCTGAAAATCCAATCTCAAATAGCCCAGTAGTACTCATCCATGGGCTATTTGGTGACCTCAACAACTTAGGTGTTTTAGGGCGTAATTTACAACAATATTTCGATACGATTCAAATTGATGTTCGTAATCATGGTGACTCATTTCGTGATGAGCAAATGAGTTACCAGCAAATGGCTCAAGATGTTATTACATTAGTAAAATCTTTAGGTTACGAAAATGCTATTTTAATTGGCCACTCAATGGGGGGGAAAATTGCCATGGCAGCAACCGCAATAGCCCCTAATTTTATTGATAGCATCGTTGCGATTGATATGGCGCCCGTCGCTTACCAAGTCCGTCGTCATGATAAAATATTTGCAGCTCTTGATGCGGCCACAGCAAAAAATGCGAAAACTCGCCAAGAAGCTACCGTGATTATGCATGATTACATTAATGAGGATGGCGTAATCCAATTTCTGCTTAAGTCGTTTAAACAAGGTGAGTGGAAATTTAATTTACCCGCTCTCAAAGCTAATTATGAAAGTATTATTGGTTGGGAAACAGTACCTGCTTGGGACAAACCCGTGTTGTTAATCCCCGGAGGAAACTCCCCCTATGTGCAAGCTGAATATAAAGAACAAATCGCACAACAATTTCCGCAAGCCAAAGCGTGGGTTGTCGCTGATACAGGGCACTGGGTTCATGCAGAAAAACCAGACCATGTTTTAAGAGCTATCCATCGTTTTTTATCTATCCCCGAATAATTAATTACATTTAAATATAGATATTGAAAAGACATATAACTTTTCAATATCTTTAAATATATTTGTAGTTAAATATAATTTCTTTATTAACTACATAATAAGACTAACTTCAATACACAGCGAATTACAAACCCTGTATTATCCAAATTCCACCCTATTTTATTGTTATCTACTGTATATTTTATTAATGCACAATTTAATTTTAAAATTAAAATAACTTAAGGAATTTATTAATATAGAAAATGGATAGTCTCAAATTAGAATCGACATTATACTTTATTAGTGTTATTGCTAAGTTGTCAGGGGGAATAAACCCTAAAGAACTAGAACAAACACTCAATAAACCTATTGGTTACAATGAAAAACTTAACATTATTAAATCAAAGTACTCCATTCGCTGTAGGAATAAACATCAGAAAAATAAAAATCTAACTAAAATAGTTTGCCCTGCTATTTTATATAATGTCAAAGGAGAAGCCTTTCTATTAGCTAACCGCAACCAAGAGCAAGTGCTCGTTCAGCAATTTGGAAATACCCCTCCAGAAATATGGAGTATTGAAGAACTGAATCAACAATGGAGTGGCCATTGGTTACAGGTAAGCCTTAAACAGGGGCAATTTGACATCACTTGGTTCCAAGTTGAATTTATGAAATATAAATCCATTATTTTGTGGGTTCTATTCTTTTCATTTATATTGCAAATCCTCGCATTAGTATCCCCTATAGTTATGCAAGTTATTATGGATAAGGTGCTCGTTCACAATAGCTTAGTCACCTTGGATGTTTTAATTTTTGGGTTAATGATAGCAGCACTAATAGAAGTGACGCTAAAAGGGTTACGTGAGTACATTTATCATCATACAGTTAACCGTATTGATATGACACTTGGCTTAAAACTGGTTAATCATTTACTTAGACTACCTATTCCCTTTTTTAAAAGTAGGCAAATAGGCGCAATTGTCACCCGAGTGAAAGAGCTCGAAACTATTCGTGAATTTTTAACCAGTAGTTTTTTCACTCTATGTGTAGATGTATTATTTTTATTTGTATTTATTTTTGTGATGAATTTAATCTCCACAACACTCACAATAATATTTCTGTGTTCTATTCCATTTTATCTTTCATTAGCTTGGTGGTTAACGCCTAAAATTGAATCCGCAGCACAACAACAGTTTACCAACATCGCCATCAATACCTCTTTTTTGACTGAAAGTATTAATGGAATCGAAACCGCGAAAAGCTTATCCGTAGAACCAAATTTTACTCGTCGCTGGGACGGTCAAACCTCTGATATGAGCCAAACTAACTTTGTATCAGGGCAAATAAGCTCGCGTTCTGAACATTTGGTGATGGCTATTGAAAAAATCACCAGTGCGATTGTTTTGTGGGTTGGTGCCTCTGAAGTTTTAGCATTGCAAATGACGATTGGCCAGCTTATTGCCTTTCACATGATGGTTAGCCACGCTAATCAGCCTCTCATCAAACTCACTAAACTATGGGGGGACTACATTCGAACCCGTGTCGCTATCGAAAAACTCTCCCAAATTATCAACTTACCTATCGAACAATCTCAGCAAGAAAATAAATTGCCCCTTCAAGGGCATTTAAATTTAAAAAATATCTCGTTCCGTTACCAACCAAACATGCCGTTTGTTCTAAAAAACTTTAATTTAAATATTAAAGCGGGAGAAACCATTGGCATTGTCGGTACGTCCGGGTCAGGTAAAAGTACCCTTGCTAAATTGTTACTACGGCTCTATACCCCAGAGAGTGGCGCCATTTTTGTGGATAACACGCCCATATCCGCGATTAACTTACACTCCCTTCGTCAACAAATTGGCATTGTGCTGCAAGAGAATTTTTTATTCAGCCAATCCGTTTTTCACAATATCGCTCAAACCTCACCGGATGCTTCCATGGAGGAAGTCGTTCATGCGGCCAAAATGGCAGGAGCACACGATTTTATTTTGAAATTACCCAAAGGTTACGACACCGTTCTTGCCGAGGGAGGAACATCTCTTTCTGGCGGTCAACGCCAGCGCATTGCTATTGCTCGAACACTACTCTCTAACCCTAAAGTGATTATTTTTGATGAGGCAACTAGCGCGTTAGATGACGAGTCCCAAGCCGTTATTCAAGAAAATATGCATATTATTGCAAAAGGAAGAACCATCATCACAATTGCTCATCGCTTATCAACCATTCGCCATCACCAGCGGATCATTGTGATGCAAAATGGGGAAATCATTGAGCAAGGTAGCCACCAGCAACTTATTGAACAAGGTGATTTTTATAAACACTTGTGGACTCTACAGCAGTCTCTGAAATCAGACATGGACGTAAAATGAAACATCGATTAGATAAAAACCGTTATAACAGCTTTTTGCCTTCACACTTGGCAATATTAAAGACACCACCGTCTTATTTGGCTCTATATGTCGCTATTTCTATTGGTATAGGCGTTTTTCTTGCCGTGACTTGGTCATTTTTTGGCAAATTGGATATTCAAGCAACGACTCAGGGGAAACTGATTGTTTCGGGACGAACACAGTTAATTCAAGCGTTTGAATTAAGCCGTTTAGAACATATTCATGTTACTGATGGGCAAGTAGTAAAACAAGGGGATCCTTTAATTACTGTCAATGTGCTCGGCGTTGACCAAGATATCCTAAGTTTAAATTATCAACATAACTTCCATGTATCTGAAATACTAATTTATCAATCATTGATTTCACAACAGCCCCTTGAACAATTACCTTTATTTAGTCAATTAACTGAAACAGAACAGAACAATACGCGGGCTAGCTTTCAAACACAAAAAATAGAATTTGATTCATTAATTAATGAACTTAACAATGAAATTCAATTAAATATTGTTAATCAACAAGCTAGAAAAGATGAATTACTAACCATCAACTCCCTCATTGTGAACATCAAAAAGCGCCTTGATGCACACCATTCGTTAACAGAAAAGCAGTTAATCAGCCAGAAAGAGTTTTTAGAACAAGAGCGGGAACTATTAATCGCTAAAAAAGAAAAAGTCACCAAATTATCTGAGTTATCAATTCTAAAAAGCCAGCATCACGCCTTAAATGAAAAGATGGGCAGAATGAAAGCACAAAAAAACCAAGAGTGGGATGAAAAATACAAACAAGCCGACTTTAAGCGAGTTTCTCTTGAACAAGAATTATTAAAAAATAAAGAGAGGAATCAATTAGAGATTATACGAGCTCCCGTTGATGGCACTATTCAGCAGCTTGCTACACATACTTTAGGGGCTGTGCTACAACCGGCACAGCAGTTAATGGCGGTAGTTCCTAATAATCATGTTCAATTAGCTGAAATTAAAATCTTGAACAAAGATATTGGGTTCATCTATGAAGGGTTGAGAGCAGAAGTGAAAATAGATGCTTTCCCTTACACTCGTTATGGCACGGTTGAAGGTGAAGTGATTTCCATATCTCGTGACAGTACTCTCGATGAAAACCTTGGATTAGTATTCTTAGGACAAATCGGTCTTAATCAAAAAGAACTACTCGTCGATGGTGAGTCCATTGAACTGACTCCCGGTTTATCCATTGTAGCTGAAATAAAAACGGATAAACGTCGCATTATTGATTACTTGCTCAGCCCTATCAATGAATACACCTCAAACGCGATGAGAGAGAAATAATCGATGGAACAATTAAATAATCATGGCTTGGATGCTTTAGTTTGGGTGGCTAAATATTACCAAAACAATGTTTCATCTGATCAACTCAGGCATGCAATTGGTATGCAAACTTTATCCCCTACTGAGTGGGAAATTAGAGAATGCGCACATACATTAGGGTATGAAACCGAGCTTATTACCGCGCAATATACACAATTAAGCACGCTGCCTTTACCTGCTTTAATCTATGTAGCGGGTTTTTGGCAAGTTATTAGCCAAGAAAATGAACTGGTACTCATAAACCCCGCCAATGACGAACAGGAACCCATTCATAACTCTACTGTACTTCCAGAAACTGAATTTGACGTATTACTCATTAAAGAACAATTAGAGCCCGAGCAAAAAAAAGCCTTTGGCTTTAGTTGGTTTATTCCCTATATTTTGCGCCAACACGTTAAATTACGAAATATTTTTATTCTCTCTGCCATTATTCAGCTTTTTGCCTTAATTAGCCCTTTATTATTTCAAAATTTAATCGACAAAGTGTTAGTTGGACGCAGTCTCTCAAATTTGCATGTCATTGCATTGGCAATTTTTGCCATTGCTGTTGCAGAGCCGATATATGGCTTTATTCGTAATAAAATTTTTAGTCATAGTAGCAGCCAGATCAGCGCTGAATTATCAGGCAAAATTTATCGCCATTTAATGGCCTTACCTCTAAATTATTTTAAGCTAAGACCAACCGGTAAAATTATCGCAAGGATCCGTGAATTAGCCCATATAAGGCAATTCTTAACGGGTTCAACTCTGATGCTATTTATAGACTTTATCTTTGTCATTCTTTTTGTCGCGGTTTTATTTTCCTACAGTAGTTTGATGACTTGGATTTTATTAGGCTCTATGGGGGTATTCTTTGTTTTATGGATGGTCCTAGGCCCAATTATTCGCCAGCAAACTGAAAAATCCTATCAAGCCGATGAAAATGGTCTCACATTTCTTACTGAAAGTATTACTGGGATTGAAACCATAAAAACGACAGCAACAGAAAAGTACTTTAACCAACGCTGGAAAAAAATATTTAGTAAACAGCTAACTCAAAGCTTTAAAGTTTCAATGCGCAGTGAGGTGGCCTCTCAATTAATGACATTCGTGAGCAAAATAACTACCGCAATCCTTTTGTGGGTTGGTGTCAAAGAGGTGCTAAATGGTGGGATTTCGCCTGGCGAATTAGTGGCATTTAATATGCTAAGTGCACATGTTACACAGCCTGTGTTGCGGTTTGCCCAAGTTTGGCAGGATTTCCAACACACCATCATTTCATTACGTCGAGTGGGAGATATTCTTGATGAGCCCGTAGAAAATGAACGTAAGGGGATTGCAAATACGTCAAATATTCACGGAAAAATCGAGTTTCAAAATATTCGCTTTCGTTATCAACCTGATACGCCCGAAGTTCTCAATAATTTGTCATTAACGGTTAATGCAGGTGAATTTATTGGCATTACCGGCCCCTCAGGTTCCGGGAAAAGTACCCTAACAAAATTATTACAACGACTTTATGTCCCACAGCACGGGCAAGTTATTGTTGATGGTATGGATCTCGCGGTTGCAGATACCGTTTCATTACGCCGAAAAATGAGCGTCGTATTACAAGAAAGTACCTTATTCGTCGGCTCTATCGCTGATAACATTCGATTAAGTCATCCACAAGCGACTGATGAACAAGTTATTCACGCAGCAAAATTAGCTGGCGCTTATGACTTTATAATGTCATTACCTGATAATTTTAGTTACCCCTTATCAGAAAAAGGCTTAAACCTTTCAGGCGGTCAACGTCAACGAATTGCGCTTGCGCGTGCTTTGCTCACCGAACCCGATATTTTAATTCTCGATGAAGCTACTTCCGCACTCGATTATGAATCAGAAGCCGCCATTATGGAAAACATGCCATTAATTACTCAAGGAAGAACCGTTATTAGTATTGCGCATCGGTTAAATACGATTATGCACGCAGATAGGATATGTGTGATTTGCCAAGGAGAAGTACACGAAATGAATTCACATGAAAACTTACTCAAATCAAATGGCTTATACGCCAATTTATGGTACCAACAAACACAATAATGCGTATAAAAAAGCATCACGGCTATAACAAGTGGTGCTTTTTTACTAAAAGTGCTCACTTTACAACCAATTAAACCAAATCATCATAGATGAAGCTATAGCACAAGGGAATTAGCTAGGGTATCATGGCGCGCTGAATTACTGGCACACCCTTTTAGCAGTTATAAACATGGCAAAAGAACAAACAGATCGAACTACGCTAGATTTGTTCGCTGAGGAACGAAGGCCTGGGCGACCTAAAACAAGCCCGCTATCACGGGATGAACAATTAAGGATCAACAAACGCAACCAACTGAAACGAGATAAAGTGAAGGGATTGCGCAGGGTTGAATTGAAGCTGAACGAAGAAGCTGTCGCGGTATTGAATCAGTTAGCTGAAGATAAAAATATAAGCCGTAGTGAATTGATCGAAGAAATTTTAATGTCACAACTTGAGCATGTCGATACATCAATACTCAAATAACGTTATCTTGATAAATCACACAAATTTGACAGACTTAGCAACATTTTTTCGCCAGAATAAGGCGTAATATTCTATCTATTTTCGTTCTAAATGGGCTCTAGAAAGCAAATTATCGCCTCTAGCTCTCTTAGAAAAACAAGAGGTTAATCACTTTATGGCAGTCATAGGCATTTTCTTCGGAAGTGACACAGGTAACACAGAAAATATTGCCAAAATGATCCAAGAAAGATTAGGCAAAGATGTAGCAGAAGTTCACGATATCGCAAAATGTAGCAAAGAAGATATTGAAGCTTTTGACATTCTACTTCTCGGTATTCCAACTTGGTATTATGGTGAAGCCCAATGTGATTGGGATGATTTCTTCCCTACTCTCGAAGAAATTGATTTCGAAGGTAAACTTGTCGCCTTATTTGGTTGTGGAGACCAAGAAGACTACGCTGAATATTTCTGTGATGCTATGGGTACGATCCGCGATATTATCGAACCTCGTGGTGCTGTTATTGTTGGCCATTGGCCAACAGAAGGTTATCACTTTGAAGTATCCAAAGGCATGGCAGATGACAACCACTTTATTGGTTTAGCTATTGATGAAGATCGTCAACCTGAGCTAACAGATGAACGTGTTGATGCATGGGTAAAACAAATCTCTGAAGAAATGTCTTTAGCTGAAATTTTAGGCTAATAGTTCATATAAAGAACCCTTACCCATAGATTGCACCACTGTTTTGCACAAAATGAATCACCTAAACCAGTGGTGTGAACTAAAATAACCGATAAGGTATCCTAATAGGATAGGTTCTCAAGAGATTATCAAAATAATGAGACAATGCATGGTTTCTATTTTTATTTTCCATGCCTATAATTGTAAATCAGTTTAGAAGACAACTGTATTGATGTTAAAAATGTCTCATTATTGTTAAATTTATGATTTAAGATACAGGACAAACCCGCATGACAGACAACAATAAAGCATTGAAAAATGCTGGACTCAAAGTCACTCTTCCAAGATTAAAAATTTTGGAAGTACTTCAAGAGCCTGAGTGCCACCACGTCAGTGCGGAAGATCTCTATAAAAAGCTGATCGATATGGGTGAAGAGATCGGGTTAGCAACCGTATACCGCGTGTTAAACCAATTTGATGATGCTGGTATCGTAACCCGTCACAACTTCGAGGGTGGTAAATCTGTATTCGAGTTAACTCAGCAACATCACCATGACCATTTAATCTGTTTAGATTGTGGAAAAGTGATTGAGTTTACTGACGAATCCATTGAAACTCGCCAAAAAAATATCGCTGCTCGCCATGGCATTAAACTATCTAACCATAGTTTATATCTATATGGTCATTGCGCAGACGGTGATTGCCGTGATAATGCTGACGCACACGAAGCAAAAGAGTAATAGTATTCAGCCATCGTTGATAAAGCGTAATGGTTAAAAATACCAAAACCCTGATAATAAACTTTATCAGGGTTTTTTATTTTAAGTATCGATATTTTTTCAATCGATTAGTGATAATTTCTGGTGAATAACTTAAATTTAACTATTTATCACTAAAATTTTTAGTTAGTAAAAATTTCCCCTAGAAACTATAATAGTTGCAATTCAAATCAAAACCTTTATATTATTTCACCGATGAATATATTCTATTATCTAGAATTACACTTACATATCAAAGTAGTATATAAATAATATTATAGATGATTTCTAGTGTTTCATACTATATAAAATTATTTTATTACCTTACTATAATTTTAACTCTAGATTAGAGAGTTAATGATTCAAATGTAGCCATAACGTTAACGTACAATTTAAGTGTGTAATTACATTTATTGACTAAACTTATTTAGTACTTTAGTAATTTGTAAGAGATTAACTGATGAAAAAAACATATCTTTTTCTCAATACAAGTTTTTTCTTCTGGTTTCTTACTTTAATAGGGTGGTTTTTTAGCTATTTAACTATCGCCTTATTTTCGTTTGCATTATCAATACTGTTCTTGATCGTATACTTCAATCAAAAAAAGGTAAGTAAAATGTTCACCAAAAGACAAAACAAGCCCGCACCTACAGCAACGCCCCCTTCGATAAGTAGTGAGCCTGAAGTGACCATAAAGATAGAAGAACAAGTCAGACTATCAACTCCAACTATTAGTGAAGAAAAATCGAATACGATTATCTCTAGGGACGTTATTTTTGAAGGAAATATTACCTCTAATGAGCAAGTGCATATCTACGGAAAAGTCATTGGGAATATAACTGGAAAAGATAATATGGTTAAAGTCATGTTAAACGGCCAAGTGACAGGAAATATCACCTGCAAAGAACTGGTGGTAAATGGGCGAATTGAAGGTGAATGCCACTCTGATACTATTTGTATTGAAAATAATGGAGAAATCCACGGCACGATCCATTACAGCAGTTTATCAATTAAAAAAGGTGGGATTTTATCTGGTCAAGCACAAGTTAAAAACCCAGCTCATCATTCAGAAAAAGTTACCGTATTAAAAGATAAACTAAAACAAGACACTTTCATACTCAATGAAAGTGTAAATAATGCATCTTTATAATTACAATAAAAATAAGGTGAAAATACTCACCTTATTTTTAAGCTTTAATATAGGCATTTATCCTTACGCTAATATCTTATTCATTATTAAAAATATAAGGTAATACCCTTTAATGACTGCCATGGTTTCCCCTATAGCAGTCATTGTGACTAAAATGTTTTATACTTTAAAATACAGTAAATGGCATCATCACCATAAATTTAATATCTTTTTCATCTTGGAAGATATTTCCGTAACCACCGCCATAGCTCGGAATATCTGTATGGTTATCATATTTGGTAAAATGCAGTTTAAACAACGTATCTTTCGCTCTACCTGACTGTACGGTATATAAAATATCAAAGTTCCATGCACTTTCTTTCAAACGTACATCTTGAGCATATTGGCTATTCGTACTTGGTTTTGCATCCCATCCATAAATATATGAGGTTCCGACCTTCCATCCGGCTAAATCCCAATTTTTTAAATCATACATGACACCTGCCATTACTGCTTTTTCATTATTAGCATTCCAGTCTGAACGGCCATCCCACCAAATATCCATACGGCCATTTGATGTTGCCCAGCCAGGGGTCATACGCTGTAGGAAATAACCTTGATTGCCTTTAGCTTTTACATAGGTTCCCTCAACTTTAAAATCAAATTCATCGTAGGTGTAACCTAATGTCATCGCTTGCAACCAAGCTAAACCGTCATAAACATCGTTAACTCCGCCGTCTGAAACCTTGTCTTTTGCTCCATAAAATTGATAAGACATACGTAAGTCACGGCCTACAACAGGAGTAGCATAGGAAACCTTGGCAAAATATTGATCCATATAACTTTTAGCTTGCCCATATGCACCTTCAAGGACTAGATTGTTTTTAAAGTCATATTTAAAGCCAATTGAGTGTAAATAGCTGATCCCAGTTTTACCATCCGCTTCACGAAAGTCATACATACTACGGTACCAAGGCGCTTTATAGCGGTCGGTCCACATATAAGACATGCTGAGTTCACCATTTTGCTCAAAATCAAACACCCCACCCAGCTCTAATCCGCGGTATGTTCCAGGCATATAACTCCAATGGGATGCTAAAAGCGTTTGCCCCGTTGGCTGAATATAGCCGCCTCTCCCCCAGAAAGGGCCATATTTCAATTTTGCAGCAGCCTTATAAAAAGTCACACCACTGCGATCCCCTGTCCATTTTTCATCCCAACGTGATTTCGCATCACTAAAGCCGATTTCATTTGGCGCAGCAGGCCCACTATTTGATAGCTCAATAGCTGTAAAACCGGCTAAATCAAGCCCAATGATGTCCTGGAAGTAGCCGGATGAGAAATCTAGGCTGGCATTAAACGTTGAGTGTTTAAGATTATCCGCATATTTTTTATATTTATCGCTATTTGGGTCTAAATCCTTACGTGAACGATCTCGTTGCCAGTAGTAAAGGCCACCAGTAAGTTTTGAATCTTCAAGAAATTGCTCCGCATGCATAATTGGCTGGTAACCAATAGGAAGCATCGCTATTGCAATTTTTAAGACGAGCAATTTCCTGCCAGTATTGACATTTTTATTAACCATTCTTGTATTCCTCTAATATTTTTTAATTTTATTTTTCGGCCGAAATACGATTTAACTTTCCATTTAAATCTAAATATTCACAATGAGTTATGCCTCTTGCGATGTATTTAGCCTATTTTTTGCAACGCGAATTATCAACACAGATACAGGCTTTGTTGCCAAAATATGATCAACGGCACATTAATTTTAATTAACTGCCATTATCACCGGTGATGACCTTACTAAAAATAAAATTTAATATATTGATAAATATGAAAAATAATGAAGAGAAACACATTCGGTGGGGCTTAAGATAAAATCTGTAAATTAACCCTTTGGACCTTAATTTTTGCTATTTGATAAGAATTCTCTAATTTCTATCACCACATTGACCTAATTGTCTTAAAAAAAATCAGATACTGAGTGAAATGATTAGGATAAATGTTGTTATGCTGAAAAATAACATACATAAATATGAAATTTCTTAGCAACAATAAAACTAACGGGGTACAGGCTACTGCACCCCGCTGTATTGAATTAACACTTGTTTTGATAATTAATATTTTTCAAATAATGCCTGAATTTGCTGGGGATCTTTAGTCTGGGTTAAGGCTAATTGCAGCAATACACGCGCTTTTTGCGGGTTCAACCTTTCTGAAGCTACAAAACCATATAAATTGTCATCTACTTCAGCATTTCTTGTTGTATAACCTGTTGGTACACGGCTTGAACGAACGACAACCACGTCTTCTTTCGCTGCTTTTGCTAAAGCGTCAAATACCACTTTATACATATTACCGTTACCCACACCTGCGCTTACAATTCCTTCAACCCCTTCTTCTCTCAAGGCTTTCACAGGAGCTGCTGATGCATTCGCATAATTATAAACGATACCTACCGCAGGGAGCTTTTCGAGTTTGCTTACATCAAATGCCGCTTTGTCACCACGTGGTTGTGGTGCTTGGAAATAGGTGACTTTACCATCATGAATAAAACCTTCTGCCCCACTATTAACGGCATCAAATGCCTGTACTTCAGTGGTGCTCATTTTCATCACATTACGGCCTTGCACGACTTTATCGTTCATTGCCATCAAAACACCACGCTCTCCAGCAGACTTATCCGTCGCTAAAACTACTGCATTATACAGGTTCAAAGGACCATCAGCGCCCAAAGCTGTTGAAGGACGCATTGCACCAACCAAGACAATTGGCTTTTTACATTGCGTGGTTAAATCAAGGAAAAATGCCGTTTCTTCTAAAGTATCAGTACCATGAGTGATTACAAAACCATCTGTTTTATCGCAATCTTGGTTAATTTTTTTCGCCAGTGTCAGCCAGACTTGGTCATTCATATCTTGTGAACCAATATTCACCAACTGCTCACCACTTAAATTGGCAATTTTTTTGGTTTCTGGCACGGCATTAATTAAAGCATCAATCCCGACTTTACCCGCTTGATAACTGGAAGATGTGGCTGAATCACCACCACCTGCTATCGTTCCCCCTGTCGCCAATACCATAATATTAGGTTGAGCGATAGCAGATACGGCAAACAGTGAAACCAATGTCGCTAAAAGCGCTTTATTTCTGTTTTTCATCCTATTTTCCTTTCATTAATAAACTTCAGTTATTATGTGGAATTATGCTGAATTTTATGTGACCTATACAATTATTTTAGGATAAATAATGAATTTTAAGATGATTTATCTGTGAATAAATAAAAAGCGTGAGGCTTACGACAAAAATCCGTATCATAGGCCGTTTGAAACACTCTATTCACAAGTGACTGACAATGAGCCAAACTTTTATTCCCGGCAAAGATGCCGCTCTTGAAGATTCCATCGATGCATTTCAAACCAAATTAAAGAAATTAGGGTTTGATATTGAAGAAGCCTCTTGGTTAAACCCTGTTCCCAACGTTTGGTCTGTACATATTCGCGATAAAGCGTGCCCGCTTTGCTTCACTAATGGTAAAGGGGCGAGCAAAAAAGCCGCATTAGCCTCAGCGCTTGGTGAGTATTTTGAGCGTTTATCAACGAATTACTTCTTTGCGGACTTTTACCTCGGTAAATCTATCGCTGAAGGGGATTTTGTTCATTATCCTAATGAAAAATGGTTCCCATTAACCGAAGATGACAGTTTACCTGAAGGGTTATTAGACAATCGTTTGATTAAGTTTTATGACCCCGACAACGCCTTAGCCGCTAGCCAATTAATTGACTTACAGTCCGGCAATGAAGAACGTGGTATCTGCGCTCTGCCATTTACCCGCCAATCAGACAACCAAACCGTGTACATTCCAATGAATATCGTTGGCAACCTATATGTTTCTAACGGAATGTCTGCGGGAAATACCGCCAACGAAGCCCGTGTACAAGGCCTTTCCGAAGTCTTTGAACGCTTTGTAAAAAATAAAATCATTGCTGAAAGTATTAGCTTACCGGCTATCCCTGCTGACGTCATGGCACGCTACCCTGCAGTAGTTGAAGCCGTTGAAACCTTAGAAAAAGAAGGTTTTCCAATTTTCTGTTATGACGCATCACTGGGCGGCCAATACCCTGTAATTTGCGTGGTATTATTTAACCCACAGAACGGGACTTGTTTTGCCTCATTTGGTGCTCATCCTGACTTTGGTGTTGCCCTTGAGCGTACCGTCACCGAATTGCTGCAAGGCCGTGGCTTAAAAGACCTCGATGTGTTTAATGCGCCGACCTTTGATGACGAGGAAGTGGCTGAACACACAAACCTTGAAACACACTTTATTGATTCAAGCGGTTTAATTAGCTGGGATTTGTTTAAAGATGATGCCGATTATGCCTTTGTAGATTGGAGCTTTAAAGGCACAACTCAAGAGGAATTTGCAACACTTATCAGTATTTTCAATACATTAGATGCTGAAGTCTATATTGCAGATTATAACCATTTGGGTGTCTACGCTTGCCGTATTTTAGTCCCGGGTATGTCTGATATTTACCCAGTAGAAGATTTACATATCGCAAATAACGCGATGGGCGCTTATTTACGCGACACCATTATCAACCTGCCTGATAGCCAATGGGAAAAACAAGATTATCTTGCCCTTATCGAGCAACTAGATGATGACGGTTTAGATGATTTTACCCGTGTTCGTGAATTACTCGGTTTGGCTGTAGGTAAAGACAATGGGTGGAGTAACCTGCGCATTGGCGAGCTAAAATCCATGTTAGCACTGGCGGGTGGTGATCTTGAACAAGCACTGGCTTGGGTTGAATGGACACAAGACTTCAATAGTTCGGTATTTACTGCTGAGCGAGCAAATTATTATCGTTGCTTGCAAACCCTGTTGTTGTTATCCCAAGAAGAAGAGCGTGACCCTGCGCAATACTACAACGCATTTGTACGTATGTATGGGCAAGAAGCAGTAGATGCGGCATCCGCTGCTATCGCTGGGGAAGCATGCTTTTATGGTTTGTGGTCGATTGACGAAGAACTGAAAGCACTTCCTGCGCACCAAGCCTTGCTGGCAGCTTATGAAAAGCTGCAAAAAGCAAAGCGTGACAATGCATAATGTGAATTGATTCGTTGACGGGGAGATCACCCCGTCAACATTTTTACATTTTATTGGTTTATATTAATTATAAATCCAATGAACGTTTCCATAATAAGAAATCAAACTGCTCTAGCCGATCCGCTTGGACCTGATAGTCACCACTTGCCGTTTCAATCACCCGTTCAAATAACCCTTTACTTATTGTAGGTAATGGAACCCCATCAATAATTGGCCCACAATCATAATCAATCATGTCTGACAAACGTGTTGCAATTGCGCTATTGGTCGATATTTTTAAAACTGGCACAATCGGGTTCCCTGTGGGAGTTCCGAGACCTGTTGAAAAAATAACCACATTGCAGCCTGCAGCAACGAGGCCAGTGACCGCATCAACATCATTACCCGGAGTGCAAACTAATGATAACCCGCTGTCTGGCATTGGCTCCGCATAGTCGCATACCGCACTAATCGGTGATGTTCCGCCCTTTTTAGCCGCTCCCGTCGATTTAATCGCGTCGGTTATTAATCCGTCCGCAACATTGCCGGGACTCGGGTTATCCGCAATCGTAGTATTAAAGAAATTCGCTGTTTTTTCATAACATTCCATCAAGTCTAAGAATTTTTTCTTATCCTCAAAAGAGATGCATCGCTTCACCATATCCCCTTCTGCACCACACAATTCAGGGAATTCAGCTAACCCAGATGCGCCCCCCAACGTGACGAGCCAATCAGAGACTAGCCCCATCGCTGGATTACCCGAAATCCCAGAAAAACCGTCAGAAGCACCACATTTCACACCGAGTTTTAAATGGGACAACGGAACATCCATACGTGATTGCGGTATGACAGCCTTCATGCATTCATAAGTTTGCTTCAAAGCGGTTTGCATCATTTCTTCTTCGCTATTCCATTCTTGCTGGCGGAAGTAAAGTGCAGGTTTAGCAAAATTGGGGTTACGAGCGGTGAGTGACTCTTTAAACATTTTGCGCTGTGCTTTTTCACAGCCCAAACTGAAGACGGTAATACCGATGACATTGGGGTGATCCGCATAGGCAGCAAGCACATCACACATGGTCTTACTGTCAGAGGTCGCGCCACCGCAACCACTCGTGACCGTAATGCAACGCACGCCTTCTATATGTGGGAATAATTTAGGTTTTGCGATGCCCCCTTGCTCACCCACAGTTAAATCTAATGCAAAGTTTTTCAAACTATTATTGGTATAACCTAATGCCTCATTTAAGGCATCAGTAAGTTTTGTTACATTGCGGTTTTCACAAAATACTAATGGAAAGATCAGCCAGTAATTTGCGGTTCCCACTCGCCCATCCTCACGGATATAGCCTTTAAACGTGCGCCCTTGATATGCAGACACATCAGGGGCTTTCCACTCATATGGTACGTCTTGTTCTAAAGAAACCGGGGCTGCGTAATGGCGAATATTATCAACGGTGATAACTTCTCCTTTTGCGATTGGCTTTGTGGCTTTTCCTACTGCGGTGCCATACATCGAAACAATGCCATCAATAGGTATCGCTTCCATCGCAAACTTATGTTTTGCTTTAACATCTGTCACTAGGGTCACGTCTTCATTTCCCCAGCGATAAGCCTCTCCTGCTTGCAGGTCTTTTAAGGCAACAATTAGGTTGTCGCTCTCATCGATTCTTAATATTTTTTGCATATCTCACCTTCCAGAAAGCATGCCATTAATGGGATGACAAAGCCTTTATGTTATTGTTGTGGGCGTTTTTTTTAAGTAATGCGATTAAGATGGCACAACCGACGGTGATCACCGCTAATGTCACGATACCTGCGGTATTGCTATTCATCATTTTATCGACTTCAACACGAATTATTGGTGCGAGGAATGAACAAAATGCCCCCATAGTGGTACAGAAACCAATTCCAGCCGCTAATGCAGGGCCGCTTAATAACTGAGGTGGAAACGTCCAAAACACCGGTTGAACGGATAAAAAACCAACCGCGCTTAAACATAACGCCGCAATAGCAAAAACAGGACTAGCAAATGCTGACAATGCCAAGCCTAATGCGGCAGCTAACATACACAAAACTGAGATTTCGATGCGACGGGTTGGATGGCGGTCGGCAAAACGAGGAATGTAATACACCCCAAATGCAGAACAAGCCCAAGGTATTGCAGCAACTAATGATTGTTTAAAGCCTAAACTTTCCCCCATTAAGGATGCAACTTGGGAAGGCAGAAAGAACATCAAACCATATACTGAAATTTGGATCGTGCCGTAAATCAGTGCAAGGTGCCAAACTTTGATATTTTTCAGTGCGGATGATACCGATGTGGTTTCCGTTTTTGCATTTTCTTTTGCTAATTGTTCTATTAGGGCCTTTTTCTCTTCTTCAGTTAAAAAACGCGCTTTTTCAGGGCTGTCATCCAAATAAAAGAAAGCAAAAATACCAATCACAACAGCAGGAAGGCCTTCAATAACAAACATCCAGAACCAACCCGGCCGACCTAACCAGCCATGCAATTCCAGTAATGCGCCTGATAATGGTGAGCCCAGCGTCAACGCCAAAGGTACGCCTAAAACGAAGATCCCAATTACAGAGCCGCGTACATTGTTGGGGAAATAAATGGAAGCTAATAATAGAATACCTGGATAAAACCCGGCTTCGCCCAACCCCAATAAGAAGCGTAAAATAATAAATTGCGTCTCATTGGTGACAAAACCTGTCATTGCAGACAGAACGCCCCAGATTACCGTGGTAATACTCAGCCATTTTTGTGCGCCAATTTTGTTTAAAATTAAGTTAGCGGGAATACCAAACAGCGCATATGCCGCAAAGAAAATACCTGCACCAAAAGCAAACGCAGAATCAGACAAACCAATGTCGACTTGCATTGCATCTTTAGCAAAACCCACATTGACCCGGTCAATGAATGCAACAAAATATAAAATAAACATCAGAGGTACTAAACGTTTCCACGATTTAGCTATCGCAGAATTTAAAACAGGATTGTTATAAGCTTTGATTGTCGCCATGATATTTTTCCCTGTTGATAAGATGTTCTATTGTGTTTGATTCAGGAAAAGTCAGAGTGGTGAATCAGCAAGGGTTAATAACTGCTGAAGTTGCTCAACCTGTTTATTGTTCAACCCAATAAATGGAGCTGTACAATAGTCTGAATTAATCACACCTTTTAGTTGCAACGCTTTTTTAAAGGTTGGGATAAATGGCGCATTGACACCATATATAGCCATCAATTGGTCTACTCGTTGTTGGTGTTTCGCTATTAACGCTAAATCACCTTGGGTAAACGCCTGCATCCATGATGCGAAAAATTGCGGAACAATATTTGAAAGCCCACCAATACAACCATTTCCTCCCGATAGCACCACATGAGCAAAGTTATTATCGTAACCTGCGTATACCTCAAAATGAGGCAAGCGTGATTTCACCGTTTCAATTACTTGGGCTGTATGAGTCGTATCAGGAATGGTATCTTTCAACCCGATGATATTGGGGTATTTATCCGCTAAACGTAGGCAAACATCTGGAGAGACAGAATAACCTGTTCGTTCAGGAAAGTTATAAATGAAAATGTTAGCAGATGTTTTTGCTGCTATCGTACTGTAAAAACGAAAAACACCTTCATCATCCAACGGAAAATAATATGGACTGATAATCATCACTCCATCAATTCCTTTTTCGTATGCGTAGTTAGCTAATTCAATCGACTCTTGCACATCAAGGCGGCTTGCCCCTGCATAAACACGCATTTCCTCCTTTGGATAACGACCACATAGGTCGATTAATGTTTTTGAGCTCTGCATATTGAGCGCAAAAAATTCCCCCGTGCTGCCCATAGTGACAAAACCAGAGACCTTGCCTTTCAATGAGTCATAAACACGTATGTTTTGTTCTGTATCCACTCGACCTTTGTCATCAAAAATGGTCACTACTGGCGTGATATAACGACTTTCCATACCGATAATCTCCTTGCTGATTATTGTTCATATATACAAACTGCATTCACAAATAAAAACAAACAACAAGAAATCATGAATTACTGATTGAGTCAAATTCATTCAATCCATATATAGTCCAAATATAACAATTTGATTAAAAAGGAATTTAAAGTGAGAAAATAGCCATTAAACTGGCTGGGAGTTGTTTTTTTTATTACTAAATTTTGAGCAAGCTCACGCCTTTTGGATGACTTTACCCATCATTAAGAATGACCAATTTGAGACTAAAGGTATTTCTGAGATGATTTACATAGTGGTATTTTAAACCTAGAATAGCGACAAAATTAATCAGGGAGGTAGTTTAATGTCTACGGGGCACATGCCGACAATTCGGGTATTAGAAATACTGCAAGTTTTATCGGCTGAAAATACAGGGCTTTCTTTGACACAACTTTCTGATAAAACACAAATCTTAAAGGGGACGATTTATCCTATCTTAAAAACGTTGGTTGAACATCGATATATTAATTATGATGACAATAGCCAACTATATTATTTAGGTATCGCCTGCTCGCTCCTTTCCCGCTCATTTTTCGAAAAATCCTATTGGCTCAAAATGGTTCATCGGGAAATGGTACATATCGTAGATGAATGCAATGAAGTGTGCCAAATGGGGATTTTAGATGGCGCTGATGTGCTATACATTGATAAAGTTCAATCAGCGCAAAAAGTTCAATTAATCTCTAATATTGGTACTCGCTTACCTGCTATATATTCTGCACTGGGTAAGGCCATGATTTTCAATTACAGTGACCAGCAAATTTCCCAGCTTTACCCTTCGGGTTTTACCCCTTTAACTCAATACAGTGTGCAAACTCTAGCGGAACTACGCCAGCAACTTGATGACGTCAGAAAAAACAGCTATGCAATTGATAATAAAGAAATAAATGAAGAGACAACCTGTTATGCTGTCGCGTTACGTCAGCGGGATAAAATCATAGCAGCAATTAGCGTGTCTATCCCCACTTTCCGTATCAATGAGCAAAAAATCGATCAGGTCATCAAAACACTATTAACGTGCCGTGAACGCATCGAGCAAGAACTGAATACACTGGAAAATATTGAGTTTTATACCTAGCCATAACGATAAAAACGGATTACTTCATTAAGACATATCACTTTAATTCATAGATTAATTTATATGAATCTTTTATTATTTGCATAATTGTTAGATAAATATTGCAAAAAGACAGTTTAGCTAAGAAAGATATATCGGGATCCCCCCTAATTAAATAGGGTATTATGCAAACATAAGTTAAATTTTATGCCAAAGGGATCATATTCATGTTAAATAGTTAACATTTACGCGTATATTTTTACTTATTCTGATGCTTAAAATTGACTTTATAAAAATTTTTAATAAATTTTAAAAAATATTTTTATCATTAATTTCATTAGGTTACGCTTAATTTTAACATTGCATTAACCATTTTTACCTCTCTCTCTAGCGAGTTCATGATCCATATCAAATTTCCCATTTATCCCCTTTGTTACTATTATTGCGTGCTATAATTAATCAACTTTGTAAGAGAGTGTTGGTATGAAAGCTGACAACCCTTTTAATTTATTGCCACCAGCTGTAATGGCGCAAGTCGCGGATGATGCCTCTGTTTATAAGGCAAATAAACATCCTGCAATTACTTACTTGTCAGCATTCACTGCCGGTATTTTTATCTCTATTGCGTTTGTATTCTATATCACAGCAACAACTGGGGCAGCTGAAGCGCCTTATGGTTTCACTAAACTTATTGGCGGGATTTGTTTCTCCTTAGGTCTGATGTTAGTGGTTGTATGTGGCGCAGACCTTTTCACCTCCACCGTACTCACTATCGTCTCAAAAGCCACAGGTAGAATTACTTGGGGGCAAATGTTCCGCAACTGGTTTAATGTCTATATTGGTAACTTAATTGGTGCGTTATTCTTTGTTGCACTAATTTGGTTTGCAGGGCAATACACCGCAGCCAATGGCCAATGGGGGTTAAATGTATTACAAACCACCAGCCATAAATTACACCATACCTTTATTGAAGCTGTTGCATTAGGAATTTTAGCAAATTTAATGGTTTGCCTTGCGGTTTGGATGAGTTACTCCGGCCGTAGTTTAACTGATAAACTGGTCGTTTTAGTTTTACCTGTCGCGATGTTTGTGGCGAGCGGTTTTGAGCATAGTATCGCAAACATGTTCATGATCCCGTTAGGCATTATGATTAAAGAGTTCGCTCCTGCTGAATATTGGTCTCAAATAAATATGTCTCCAGACCAATTTTCACATCTAACGGTTGGTAATTTTATTACAGATAACTTAATTCCAGTCACTATCGGGAATATTATTGGCGGCGCGATTTTAGTCGGCCTCATTTATTGGTTTATGCATTTACGTAGTGGCCAAAAACACTAATAGCCACTGACACACACGAAAAGATTTATTAAGATCCCTAAAAGATCCATTGTTAAAAGGTAAAAGTATCATGTCCGAGTTAAATGAAAAATTCGCTTTAGCATGGCAAGGTTTTAACCAAGGTAACTGGCAGGACAACGTCGATGTACGTGACTTCATCCAGAAAAACTACACTCCATATGAAGGTGATGAATCTTTCTTAGCAGGCTCTACTCCAGCAACTGACAAGTTGTGGGATAAAGTCATGGAAGGGATCAAAATCGAAAACCGCACTCATGCGCCAGTTGATTTTGACACAGATGTCGCATCAACCATCACTTCCCATGATGCTGGTTATATTACTAAAGAATTAGAAACAATCGTTGGTTTACAAACTGATGCACCTCTGAAACGTGGTCTTATCCCGTTCGGTGGTATCAAAATGGTTGAAGGCTCATGTAAAGCATACGACCGTACTTTAGATCCAGAAATCAAAAAAATCTTCACTGAATACCGTAAAACTCACAACCAAGGTGTTTTCGACGTTTACACGCCAGACATCTTAAAATGCCGTAAATCAGGTATCTTAACGGGTCTGCCTGATGCATATGGTCGTGGTCGTATCATCGGTGACTACCGTCGTGTTGCACTGTACGGTATTGATTTCCTGATGAAAGACAAATTTAACCAATTCACCTCTTTGCAAGAAAGATTAGAAAAAGGTGAAGACTTACAAATGACTATCCAACTGCGCGAAGAAATTGCTGAACAGCACCGTGCATTGGGTCAAATGAAAGAAATGGCTGCAAAATACGGTTACGATATTTCTGCACCAGCAACAAACGCACAAGAAGCAGTACAGTGGACTTACTTCGGTTACTTAGCCGCTGTTAAATCACAAAACGGTGCTGCAATGTCATTTGGTCGTGTATCTACCTTCTTAGACGTGTATATCCAACGTGACTTAGAAGCAGGTAAAATCACCGAACAACAAGCGCAAGAACTGATTGACCACTTAGTCATGAAACTGCGTATGGTACGTTTCTTACGTACTCCTGAATACGATGAGCTGTTCTCTGGTGACCCAATCTGGGCAACTGAATCATTAGCGGGTATGGGCCTTGATGGTCGTACTCTGGTAACGAAAAGCACATTCCGTTTCCTGAACACACTGTATACCATGGGCCCATCTCCTGAGCCAAACATGACTATCCTGTGGTCAGAAAAACTGCCAATGAATTTCAAAAAATTCGCGGCGAAAGTGTCTATCGATACCTCATCAGTTCAGTATGAAAACGATGACTTGATGCGTCCAGATTTCGATAACGATGACTACGCAATCGCATGTTGCGTCAGCCCAATGATTGTTGGTAAACAAATGCAGTTCTTCGGTGCTCGCGCAAACTTAGCGAAAACCATGCTGTATACCATCAACGGTGGTGTTGATGAAAAACTGAAAATGCAAGTAGGTCCTAAACATGCGCCAATCATGGATGAAGTCTTAGATTTCGATACTGTGATGAACCAAATGGACCACTTCATGGACTGGTTAGCAACTCAGTACGTCACTGCACTGAACTGCATCCACTTTATGCATGACAAATATAGCTATGAAGCTTCACTGATGGCACTACATGACCGTGATGTTTACCGCACCATGGCTTGTGGTATCGCGGGTCTATCTGTTGCTGCTGACTCACTGTCTGCAATCAAATATGCGAAAGTTAAACCAATTCGTGATGAAGACGGTATCGCTATCGACTTCGAAATCGAAGGTGAATATCCACAATTTGGTAACAACGACTCTCGTGTAGATGATATCGCGTGTGACTTAGTTGAACGTTTCATGAAGAAAATTCAGAAACTGCCTACTTACCGTAACGCGGTACCAACTCAGTCAATCCTGACCATCACATCTAACGTTGTGTATGGTAAGAAAACAGGTAATACACCAGATGGTCGTCGTGCAGGTGCGCCATTCGGACCAGGTGCAAACCCAATGCACGGTCGTGACCAAAAAGGTGCGGTAGCTTCACTGACTTCTGTTGCTAAACTGCCATTTGCTTACGCGAAAGATGGTATTTCTTATACTTTCTCTATCGTACCAAATGCATTAGGTAAAGATGACGACGTTCGTAAAACTAACTTAGCGGGTCTGATGGATGGTTACTTCCACCACGAAGCGTCTATTGAAGGCGGCCAGCACCTAAACGTTAACGTTATGAACCGTGAAATGCTGTTAGATGCAATGGAAAACCCAGAGAAGTATCCACAACTGACTATCCGTGTATCTGGTTATGCTGTACGTTTCAACTCACTGACTAAAGAACAACAGCAAGACGTTATTACTCGTACTTTCACCAGTACAATGTAATAATTAGCTCATTAAAATAAAGTAAATTAAAGACCCCGCTTTACGGGGTCTTTTTATCTATACCAGCAACGATATTTTTCTCTAAATTTTGCGGTATGAAGGATATTTTGGAGTGCCTGCTATGTCTATCGATGATACTAAAACCAAAACAATAGCGACGACTAATGTGACAGAAACCCCAACCACACTCGGCCGTATTCATTCATTTGAATCATGCGGAACCGTCGATGGCCCTGGGATCCGTTTTATTGTATTTTTTCAAGGCTGCTTAATGCGCTGCCTGTATTGCCATAACCGCGATACTTGGGATACCCACGGTGGCAACATTGTTACCGTTGAAGAATTAATGAAAGAAGCCGTAACCTATCGCCACTTTATGAATGCGACTGGCGGAGGTGTTACCGCCTCAGGCGGAGAAGCTATCTTACAAGCTGAATTTGTACGTGACTGGTTCCGTGCCTGTAAAAAAGAGAATATTCATACTTGCCTTGATACCAATGGATTCGTGCGCCGCTACGACCCAGTGATTGATGAACTGATGGATGTCACTGACTTGGTGATGTTAGATTTAAAACAAATCGATGACGATATTCATCAAAAATTAGTAGGTGTTTCTAACCATCGTACTTTGGAATTTGCCCGTTACCTTGCCAAACGTAACCAGAAAACTTGGGTACGCTATGTTGTCGTGCCAGGTTGGAGTGATGATGACCATTCAGTACATTTACTGGGCGAATTTACCAAAGATATGAGCAATATCGAAAAAATCGAATTACTGCCCTACCACGAACTTGGTAAACACAAATGGGAAACCATGGGTGAAGAATACAAACTAGATGGCGTTAGACCACCATCAAAAGAAGTGATGGAACGAGTTAAAAGTATTCTAGAAAGTTATGGTCACAAAGTGATGTACTAACCAATTTGAGGCTCTTTATAGAGCCTCTACTTTATCTGCTATTATTCCTATCTAAACAAAGGTAAATGGCCAATTAGCTGAGTAACTGCCTTTTTATTTCCCACCAAGCCGATCCCTGCCAATTGAATATCTTTATATTGCTGCTCAGATAGTTTTTGCTGATATTCATCATAAGTCCGGCAAGATTGAGCGAGCAAACTAAAAGGAATAACGTATATTTCATTTACCTTTAATGCAGCCACTTCAATCTCTTTAATATACTGCTCTGGTGATTTTAAAATCGGTAATGGCACATAAATCACCCCGGGGTAATTAATATTATCTGTGCTATTCAAATCTTCCCCTACTATATTGTTAACTTTATTTCCTAAACTCACACCAATCACACTAGCGGCATTCATTGCCAACCCGTTAGATAAATCCTGATTAACGACGATAGCACAACGATGCTCAGCTGGATTAAATATCATTCCTGTCCCCTACTATTTTATGTGTATTCAATTTCCCAATAATTATGACATTTAAAGAAAGAAATAGGCTTTCTAACTCAGTCATTACACGCTAAGATTTAGGTAAATTTATCCCATTAAAAGCACTTTCAAGGTAGAGCTTTCCATTTATGGCAATAGACAAGACAGAAATAAAAATACTGAAGTTACTACAAGATGACGCTCGAATAACTAACCAAGTACTTGCCGAAAAAGTAGGCATGTCGGCCTCTCCCTGTTGGCGAAGGGTTAAAAAATTAGAAGAAGAAAATGTTATTCAAGGGTATCGCGCCATTCTCAATCGTAGAAAGATTGGCTTAGGCGTCATGGTTTTTGTTCGCGTCATTATTGATAGTGATAGCGAGGCTGAAGCACAAAAATTTGAACAAGAAGTGACTGAGCTAGAAAATGTCGTCGCTTGCTACAGTATTGGTGGTGATTCTGACTTTTTACTACAGGTTGTATCCCATGATTTAGACTCCTATGCCGACTTTGCTATGACGGTTATTCGCCGGCTACCAGGTATCAAAGAAATGCAAAGTATGTTTGTACTTAAAGAAATTAAGCCGTTAGATGCTTACCCAATATCACTTATTTAGCTTTTAAATTAAATAAAATCTTACTTAATTATTATGAATCGTGATTATTTAATTGACGATTCAACCTTGTTGATAGAACCCAAAATAGCTTTTTTCACTAAATATACTAAATATTCGTATTCTATTCAGTGCATTAAGGCATAGATAACTATCTTAGTTCGATAGAAAATATTTTATACAAGAAAATTCTAATCAAAAATACCTTACCAGAATAGTCTGCTTTATAATAAGCTAACTTATCTGCATACTACTGCCGATAAGTTACAAGAATGAGTATAAGCTCAAAAAACTTATTAATAATAATTAATCGCTAATTCACTACGACTAACAGGTTCCTTTTTTATTATGAATAATGAAAACTTCAGTGCAGATAACAACCCTGCACCTACAATTAATGCGCAAACGCAAGCTGATACATTTGTTTTTCACGCAGAACCGCGTGCAGTAGATGCAGGCGAAGGTGTTAACTGGATCAGCCAATCATGGTCTCTCGTTAAAGAAAAACTGGGAATGTGGATCTTGATTAACATTGTTCTGTTTGCTGTGATCTTTATCATTTCAATGATCCCATTCTTAAATTTATTAATTACATTTATTACACCTATTTTTATCGGTGGTATTATTGCTATCAGTGAAAATCAACGTAAAACAGGTCAAGCAGAAATCGGCTTACTATTTGCAGGCTTCCAAAATAAATTTGGTACGTTGTTTGCTGTAGGCGCAATCAACTTTGCTGCTAACTTAGTTGGTATGATCATCGCATTTATTATCGGTGGTTCTGCAATGTTCGGTTTATTGATGGAAAGCAACCAATATGGTGCGCCATCAGATGCCGCTATCCTTGCCTCTTCAGGTACATTCTTCTTTGCAATCATCATCATGGCCGTTGCAGCATTAGTGGGTACAGCCTTAACTTGGTTTGCTCCTGCATTAGTGATGAACCATGATTTCACGGTTGGCGCTGCAATTTCTGCAAGCTTACAAGCCGTTAAGAAAAACATCCTGCCAGGTATTCTGTTCTTTATCGTTATCTCTATCTTAATGATAATTTCAGTTATTCCATTAGGTTTAGGTTTATTAGTTTCTATGCCAATTATGTATGTTTGCTATTACAGCAGCTACCGTAGCCTGTTTTTCTCGCAAGTAAAATAAACCAAAATATGATGATTTGACGACTTTGTTAAATCATTAGTTCTAAAAAAAGGAAAGCATTTGCTTTCCTTTTTGCTATCCCGAAAAAAATTCACATATATTCCTTTAAATGATAATTTCCCTCTTCTTTTCATAAATTGGAGTTGTTTTCCATGTATTTCGATATCACTGATTTAAAACTGTGTGTTAATGTCGCCAATGCAGGAAGTATCACCCAAGGAGCGAAACTAACTTATATTACACTGCAATCTGCAAGTGAACGAATACGTGGGTTAGAAAACGAATTAAACATCGTTATATTTATTCGTTCAGTGAAAGGTGTTTCATTATCGAATACAGGCCATGTATTTATTGAGCATGCGAAAACAGTTTTGCAGCAAATTGAATTAATGCAAGATGAACTGCGACAATATAGTCAACACCTGCGCGGGCATATTAATATTCTTTGTAATACTTCTGCCCAAATGGAATTTTTACCCGCCCGTATTAGCGCATATTTACGACAACACCCCATTATGTCTGTATCCGTGAAGGAAATGCCAAGTGCTAACATCGTCACTGCCATCAAAAATAAAATTGCAGATATTGGTATTATCGCAGATTCTACTGACCTCACTGGTCTGGATATTCAACCATTCAGCTCAGATGAATTAGTCGTTTTTGCCCATAAAGATAGCTTTTGGGCGAGCCAAAAAAGTGTTCCATTTTCTGATATTATTGATGCTGAATTTGTGGGGTTGATAGAAGATAACCCATTACAAAAACATATTGATAATAATGCCAAACAACAAGGCAAACGGCTCAACTACCGGGTACGCATGCCAACTCTAGATGCTGTAATGCAAGGGGTTAATGATGGCATTGGCATTGCTATTATTCCCAAACAAGCGGCACAGCGTAGTCAACTTTCTACTACTAAAATAGTGCAATTGACCGAAGATTGGGCATGTCGAAAATTAGTTATCTGCGCACGAGATTTCAGCCAATTACCTGATTATACCAACGAGTTTATTCATTTTTTAATTAACTGGTCATCTGAAAGCTAAGTTTGCCGCCATGTAAATCCCTAATCCTGTTAACCCAATAAAAAAGCAACGACGAAATACCTTTTCACTAATGATCTGGCGAAAATATTGGCCAAGATACATTCCACCAATAGCAGGAATTAAGGCAAAGGCAGATAAACTCCAATTAATATCATACTGTTGCTGGTCAATGGATAATCTAATGGCTAATGCAACTGTTGATGCGGTAAATGCTAACCCTAGAGCCTGAATAAGCTCATCTTTATTTAATTTTAATGTTTGTAAATACGGAACAGCTGGAATAACAAATACTCCGGTAGCAGCCGTAATCACACCTGTGATATAACCCACTGTTGGCGAAAGCCATGTTTCATATTTCTCGGAAGATGGCATTTTTTTAGCCACTAAACCCCATATCCCATAAATAATAAGTACGATACCCAGTGCAGGGAGTGTCCAGCGAGATGCCGAGGTTAAAGAAGGTAAAAAACTGAATAATGTGCCAAGCATAACCCCAATAATAAAACCACTGAGCCGTTTGATTAGCGCCATAAATTGTGGACCAATTAATAACTGCCATATATTCGTGATTAACGAAGGAATAATTAACAAGCTAGCAGCGGCAACAGGCTCCATTGACGTACTGAGTAACCCCATTGCGATTGTTGGTAACCCTAGTCCAATCACTCCTTTTACAATACCTGCTAATAAGAAAACACCAATAATTACACCCATCAATATCACTCCGATAAATTTACTTTACCGTAGATTAATGTCCTACATTAAATGTCGCTATTTGGAAAATATTGAGGTGGGATCAGGCTTAGCCTGAGGATGTTTTTACCAAAACACTTTAAATTACACAAAAAAAAACGCGACTACCATCAGTCGCGTTTTATGTTTGAAGGAGTAACGGAAATTAACCGATGAACTCTAACCCTTTCATATATGGGCGCAATACTTCTGGAACTTCAATACGGCCATCTGCTAATTGGTAGTTTTCTAAAATCGCCACCAATGTACGACCAACCGCTAAACCAGAACCATTCAGAGTATGAACAAGTTGTGTTTTCTTATCACTCTTACCGCGGAAACGAGCTTGCATACGACGCGCTTGGAAGTCCCACATGTTGGAACAAGATGAAATTTCACGATACGTATTTTGCGCTGGTAACCACACTTCTAAGTCATAGGTTTTACGTGAACCAAAACCAATATCACCAGTGCATAAAATCACTTTACGATAAGGCAAGTTCAGTAATTGTAATACTTTTTCGGCATGGCCAGTCAGCTCTTCCAATGCATCCATGGATTTTTCTGGATGAACGATTTGCACTAACTCAACTTTGTCGAACTGATGCATACGGATCAAACCGCGTGTGTCACGGCCATAAGACCCTGCTTCAGAACGGAAACAAGGGGTATGTGCAGTCATTTTCAGAGGAAGTGAGTCTTCATCTAAAATTTCATCGCGAACTAAGTTAGTCACCGGGACTTCTGCGGTTGGGATCAACGCATAAGTACTGCTGTCCGCTTCCTCTTCCAATGGTTTAGTATGGAACAAATCTTCACCAAACTTTGGTAATTGGCCAGTTCCGTACAACGTGTCATGGTTGACTAAATACGGAACATACAACTCTTGGTAACCATGTTGTTCAGTATGCAAATCAAGCATGAATTGTGCCAATGCACGGTGCATACGAGCAATTTGCCCTTTCATAACAACAAAACGAGCGCCAGTCAGTTTTACCGCAGCTGGGAAGTCTAAGCCACCGGATAACTCGCCAAGACTGACATGGTCTTTAACTTCGAAATCATACTGACGAGGCTCGCCCCAACGTGCAACCTCAACGTTGTCAGAATCATCTTTACCATCAGGCACTTGGTCATCTGGGATATTCGGGATACTTAAGGCAATATCACGGATTTCTTGTTGCAGCTTATCTAACTCTGCTTTTGCAGAATCCAATTTTTCGCCTAATTGGTTAACTTCCAGACGTAATGGTTCGATATCTTCACCACGTGCCTTCGCCGCACCAATAGTTTTCGATCGCGAGTTACGGTCTGCTTGCAGGGTTTCAGTTTCAACTTGTAAAACTTTGCGGCGTTCTTCTAATTCACGCAGCTTTTCCACATCAAGGGTAAAACCCCTGCGAGCCAGTTTTTCAGCAACCGCGTCTAGCTCCGTACGCAGTAAATTGGGATCGAGCATGCTTATCCTGTGATTATTGTTAGTAATTAATGACACTTTTTGAGGTGCATTCCAGCACAACAAATAAAGTAAAGTATTTCGCTATATAACCTTACCGCATTGCCCAGTTTAGCGATAGCGTTTTGTGTTGCTAATTTGATCCTGTTGGGCTAACCAGTCTAGTTTTTCAGCAAACTTGCTTTCTTGACCCCGCTTCGTAGGGTAGTAATAACGCGTTGTTTGCATAGGTTCAGGAAAATAGTTTTCCCCCGCAGCATATGCGTTCGGTTCATCATGCGCATAACGATATTCTTTCCCTGCACCCATTTCTTTTAATAGTTTAGTTGGGGCATTTCGAAGATGTTCTGGCACATCGTAATCCGGCTGCATTTGCGCATCTTTAATCGCTGCCTTATAGGCGGTATAAACCGCATTACTTTTCGGCGCACATGCTAAATAAACAATGGCTTGGGCAATCGCACGCTCACCTTCGGTTGGCCCCACACGCGTGAAGCAATCCCAAGCTGAAATGGCGACTTGCATCGCACGAGGATCCGCATTCCCCACATCTTCTGATGCAATTGCAAGTAGCCGGCGAGCAACATACAGTGGGTCACCACCCGCGGTGATGATCCTTGCAAACCAGTACAGTGCGGCATCTGGTGCTGAGCCTCTAATCGACTTATGCAAAGCAGAAATTAAGTCGTAATAACGGTCGCCTTTGTTATCAAACCTTGCTGTTCGTTCACCACTGACTTCTTTTAATAAATCAGCGGATAAAATACGCTGCCCTTGGCTATCAGCTTCGGCCATATCCGCCATCATTTCCAGCAGATTTAATGAACGCCTAGCATCCCCATTAACCAACTGAGCAACCATTTTGCGCGTGCTATCAGGCAGAACAACATTTTGCCCTCCAAGGCCACGAGAGGTGTCAGCCAGTGCTTGCAACAATACCTGTTCAATATCATTTTCTTCAAGGGATTTAAGCAAATACACCCTAGCACGCGATAACAATGCAGAATTTAATTCAAATGATGGATTTTCTGTTGTCGCACCAATAAATGTAATCGTGCCATCTTCTATGTGTGGTAAAAATGCATCTTGCTGGCTTTTATTAAAACGATGAACCTCATCGACAAATAAAATGGTTCTTCGCCCTGCACTGCGATTTTGCCGAGCTTTTTCAATGGATTCTCGAATTTCTTTAATACCAGAGGTGACTGCTGAAATACGTTCAATATCGGCTTGTGCATAATTACCAATAATTTCAGCAAGCGTTGTTTTACCTGTTCCTGGCGGCCCCCATAAAATCATGGAGTGCAGATGACCCGCTTTAATCGCACGTGGCAACGGTTTCCCCTCTGCCAGTAAATGCTTTTGCCCAATATATTGCTCAAGGGTTTCAGGCCGCATTCTTGCTGCTAAAGGTTGAAATTCATTCTGCGAAAAATCAAGAGACAGGTTACCCACGATATCCTCTTTTTTACTTCTTAAAATATCTTATATATTAACCAGCAAATATGAATACTGCTGGTTAATATTTTCTCTAATCAATCTTATTTGGTATTTGAGCGCTGGTCATCTAAAGTGACGCCTTTTGGTACTGTAAATTTGAATTTACTTGCATCAACGCGACCATTTTTCTGCTCTTTTAATTGGTAAGCGCTAGTTTGGCCATCTTGCTCAACCGCTGAAAACTGCTCAATCGTCCCTTCGGGAGAAACCGTAATGGAAAAACGTTTTAAAGTTCCACTAGTTTGTTTTGGTTTTAAATCAAACGTATTTCCCTGCTGAATGATTGAGTACTGTTTCCAATCTTTCGGGTCGTTACGCGTAATCAGTAAAAATGGCGTATCCTGCGTGGCATCCGCTAAATTAGTCACGGTCACTTGCTCGACAAACGGATTATAAAACCACAAATTTTTTCCATCAGACACAAGTACACTTTCATCCGGTGATGTCATGTTCCAATTAAATAAATTTGGACGCTCAAGCCATAAGTCCCCAACACCTTCTTGAACCAAATCCCCTTCAGGACTCGTCACCTTCTGCGAGAAGCTAGCTTGGAAGCTATTGACCTTATTCAAACGTTCTTGAAGGTCTTGGCTTGCGTCTGCCAATACTTGGCCAATATGTAAACTTAGGGCTAACGCACCCAATAACATCATTTTTTTCATCGATGAAAGACCTTAAAATTATTACCATAAGAGGTGTTACGTCTTTATACACCCCTTAAATTAAACCAGCAATTAGCACACTAAATTATTAATGTCCCATTGACGGAGGAGCCAGAACTTCACGGTTACCATTGTGCCCTTGCTCACTGACAATACCTTGGATTTCCATTTGCTCGACAATCCTTGCAGCTCGGTTATAACCAATCCTAAATTGGCGTTGAACCCCAGAAATGGAAACGCGTTGTTTCTCAACAACAAACTCAACTGCTTGGTCAAACAGTGGGTCGAGCTCTTCACCTCCGCTATCATAACCACCACCTTCGCTATCATCACTACAGGTTGTGATGCTATCAATATATTGTGGTTTACCGCGAGCTTTCCAGTCATTCACAACAGCATGAACCTCTTGGTCACGAACAAAGGCACCGTGTACCCGCACAGGTATTGAAGAGTTTGGTGGTAAATACAGCATATCCCCCATACCTAATAACGACTCAGCTCCACCTTGGTCAAGGATCGTGCGTGAGTCAATCTTACTGGATACCGTAAATGCAATCCGCGTTGGAATATTTGCTTTGATTAGTCCAGTAATGATATCAACCGATGGCCGCTGAGTTGCCAATACCAAATGAATACCTGCTGCACGCGCTTTTTGAGCCAACCGTGCAATTAACTCTTCCACTTTTTTACCTGCCGTCATCATTAAGTCAGCAAATTCATCAACCATGACGACAATGTAAGGCTCTTTTTTCAGCGTTGGATGTTCGACATCCATGCTATCACCGGGTTTCCAATGTGGATCAGGGATTGGCCGCCCCATTTCTTCTGCCGCTTTGATGCGCTCGTTATACCCCGCGAGGTTACGTACCCCTAACGCAGACATCAGTTTATAACGGCGTTCCATTTCATTCACACACCAACGCAAAGCATTCGCTGCATCTTTCATGTCAGTAACCACTTCCGTCAATAGGTGCGGGATACCTTCATAAATGGATAACTCGAGCATTTTCGGGTCAATCATGATAAAGCGGACATCTTCTGGTTTCGCTTTATACAAGATGCTGAGGATCATTGCATTCACCCCAACCGACTTACCAGAGCCGGTTGTCCCTGCAACGAGCAAGTGCGGCATTTTCGCTAAATCAGCAACAACGGGGTCGCCTTCAATATCTTTACCTAGCACGATTGTCAGTGGTGACGGATTTTTACGGAAGTCATCGCAATCTAAAACTTCACTTAAATAAACGGTTTGCCGTTTCTCATTAGGGAGTTCAAGGCCCACATAAGGTTTACCCGGTATCACTTCTACAACGCGTACAGCTACGGTTGATAATGAACGAGCAAGGTCACGTGACAATGTTGATATCCGTGCCGCTTTTACTCCCGGTGCTAGGTCAAGTTCAAACCGAGTAATAACAGGACCTGGAGAGAACCCAACCACTTCAGCTTTAACACGATAATCATTTAGCCTTGCTTCAATCAACCTTGCTGTTTGTTCTAGTTTGAACATATCCACTGGCTCTTCTTGCGCTGGCGGACTTGCCAGCAAATCAAGAGACGGCATTGGGGTTGTTGGCTTTGGTAATGGTTGGTCATTACGCACTAAGAACGGGTGGAATAAGCTATCCTGCTGTGGCTGCTGTGGCTGCTGTGGCTGCTGTGGCTGCTGTGGCTGCTGTGGCTGCTGTGGCTGCTGTGGCTGCTGTGGCTGCTGTGGCTGCTGTGGCTGCTGTGGCTGCTGTGGCTGCTGTGGCTGTGCAAAAGTTTGAGTTATTGACGGTGAATTGCCAAGCCCTTCTGCAATATTATTTTGTGGAACTGCAGGTGGAACGGAAGTCGCGCTAAATGATGGCATAAATAATGGGTCTGCAGGCTCATTGTCAACCAAATCATCAACAGGAGTAAAACTATCCAGTACAGAAAACTCTTTTCTTAAATCAATCTTAGGCTCAAAGTCCTCTTGTTCTTGAGAAGAATACGCTTGCGTAAACTGCGGCTGATAGCTGTTATCCAGTGTTGGTGGGACTTCCTCAGGCTCTGGAATTGTATGTGTATTATTAGATTGTTGTGAAGCCGACGCCCAGCGGTGTTCAATCTCTGGCTGCGTAAATGCGCTGGCTTTATTTTCTGCCATTGGCTCATTTTGCAATTGGTCTTCATTAGAATGCACGCTATTTAACGGTGCTTCATAATCAGTTTCATCAACATCACCATAACGTTCGCGTTGCTGTTCTAAAAACTGCGCTCGTAGTAATTCGTCTTGTTGCGCTTCATCATCAGTTGCAGGTTCGTCAGACTCACTTGCAGACCACTGCTGATACACCTGCTCACGTTTAGAGGCCTCTTCTTCACGCCGTTGTAGTTCTGCATCACGTAACGACGGAATGCGAATGCCATATAATTCACGACGCGTCGGTAAACGAACAGGATTAGGTCGCGGAAGCTCTGGCTCCATATTTTGTTTAACTTGAGCATGACGCTCCAGTGCCGCGACTGAAATACCTGCAGCCGCTAATGCAGCCGGGTTAGAAACCCTTTCAGTGACAGATGACGGAATAATGTTTTGCGTTATATTTGAAGGATCAAGTGATGACACTGATGTCGCCTGTGGTTCAAACGCCGCTTGATTAACAGATGTTGCCTGATTATTCGAGTACCCTGGAGAAGCGATATTATCGTGTTTTTGAGGCTCTGTTTGTTGATTATGATGAACACCAAACATCGGTTCTTCTGGTGCAACATACGCAGACGATTGAACTAACGGCTCATTAGCTGTTTCTGATATTGCATCAAAACCAGCACCGAGCTTAGGTTGGTAATCTTCTGGTACTTCAAAATGATATGTGCTCGGTTCATCCACTGTCGAGAAAGCGGGTTCTGGATCTTGTTCTAATTCATTTTGATTGACCGAAGGGATTGGATTTTCTGGCGCTGTAATCGCTTCGCTCGTCGTTTTTACCGTTGTTGGGTCGACTTCTGTGACTAATTCAGCCACTGTGGGTGCAGAAAATAAAACATCATCAACATCAATGTGTTCTAAGTCATCATTGGCTCTGTGCTCTGCTTCTTGCGCACGCTGTAAAGCCCCTTCAGTTTCTTCAACATCGTAATCATAATCATCTAAATCGTCTCCCCTTGCTCGATTTGTTAGCAACGTAATCGGGAGAAGGACGGCTGCACCAATTTTTTCTGCAATGGTAAGCCATGACCACCCAGTAAACAGCGTAAAGCTTATCGCCCATAAAAACAGTAATGCTAAAGTGGCACCTAATGAATTGAACCACGGCATAATTGCACTACTAAATACACTGCCAATCACACCACCAGAGGCGAAGTTAGGTAAGTCGTCAAAATTGAGAGCTGCGAGGCCACAAGAGGATAAAATAAGCGCTAGCCCACCAATTAATCTTAATGATAAAGAGAAAAAGTCAATATATCGGCGTTGACTTTCATATTGGAAAATCGCCCAACACCCTAAAAGCAATAATGGAGGGATTGCAAATGCAAGAATACCAAAAGCAGAGAAAAGGATATCTGCACTCCATGAACCAACGCTCCCCCCTAAATTTTTCACAGGGGCATTCCAAGTCGTTTGTGACCAGCTTGGATCTGAAGGGCTGAAGCTCAATAAAGCCACCATTAAGAAGAGTGCGCTCAAGCATATTGCGAGCAAAATAACCTCTAATAGCCGTCTTCCGCTACTTAGTTTTTTAAATTTGATATGTTTATCTTCTGTATATTCTTGGCTCATTATTGTTTCTTTGCTAACTGATATTCTTGACTAACCTAGGTTTATTCTATCATTAAACGCCTGACTCTGCCTGCTTTACAACGACTAAGGGAAATCAGGGCCTCACCAAAGCACTAAGATGCAGTATTCCATCTAATGTATGATGATTCAATTTCTATTTCTCGTCAAAAATCCTAAATATTTATAGCTTTAGAATCAATAAATTGGAAATAAAACTTATCAGTTGCTAAGTAATTTACGTAAAACACAATAGAAAGGCTCAGATAGTAGCCTGTTGAAGCAGTTAAACGACAAAGCATGATGTTTTGATAAAACAACAGATGGGGTAAGAAAAACGGAACAACGCTGAGTAAACTCAGCGTTGAAACTGCAGTGCGGCAACAAAGCTGAAATGCTGTGCTGAATCGAGGTTAAAAAGCAATAATTAGCGAGTTTTGATCACTAAGCGATTGCTTTGTTTAACTTCTTCCATAACTACATAGGTACGAGTGTCGTTCACGCCTGGTAAACGTAACAGAGTTTCACCTAACAGTTTACGATATGCGGACATATCTGGCACACGCGTTTTCAACAGGTAGTCAAAGTCACCAGAAACTAGGTGACATTCCTGAATTTCTTCCAGTTTTTGAACTGCAGTATTGAATTGCTCAAACACATCTGCAGCGCCACGGTTGAGTGTAATCTCAACAAACACGAGCAAAGATGCATCTAAGTAGTGTGGATTTAATAACGCCGTATAGCCAGAGATAAATCCTTGTCTCTCAAGACGACGTACACGCTCTAAACAAGGTGTTGGAGATAAACCAACTCGTTTAGATAGCTCTACGTTAGAAATTCGCCCGTCTTTTTGTAGTTCGTTTAATATATTCCTGTCGATACGGTCAAGGTCTTTGCCAGGACGCTTTTTATTGTCAATCATCTCTTTATCTCTCTTTCTCTAATTGTTATTTTCTACATCTAAAAATAAGCACCTTAGTCACCACCTCTATTTATTTAGGAATTCGTGTTCAGGAGCAAATTTTATTCATAATGCTGAAGTTCGTGTGAATGTAATTATCACCCACAATTTTTACTTGTATTTTAAATTTGTAAGTAGTGTAAAGTTAATTTTCCAGTAAGAACAAAAATGCGCCATTTCCATTGATCCGCTAGATAATTAACTCTTACACTGATGTTTTCGCAAATGCGCAGCCGATTGTCAAAGCAAATGAATAAAAATCAGTACAAGATTTCGCTTTTTTTTCCAGTAAAACGTTTCGCAGCCTTAATTCAAGATAATTCCTAAAAATTGTGATGCGTGACACAAGCAACTTTTTGTCACATTTTCTTACATTTTGTCGGTATTACCTATTGATGAAATAAGCTAAATGAAACTAACTTACACTTAAACCACTTTTGTTAGCCTCTTATTTCTCCTACAATCTCGTAAATGCTTTTTAGATTAAAGAGGAATTCATGAGCACAACAACACATCGCAAGTTAATCATTCTTGGTTCTGGCCCTGCGGGCTATACTGCGGCTGTCTATGCTGCACGTGCAAACTTAAACCCAGCATTGATTACTGGGGTGGAAAAAGGCGGTCAATTGACCACCACAACTGAAGTTGAAAACTGGCCTGGTGACCCAGAAGGTTTAACCGGTCCAGGGCTTATGGAACGCATGCATGAGCACGCGTCAAAATTTGACACCGAAATCATATCTGACCATATCCAAAAAGTGGACTTAAAACAACGTCCTTTCCGTTTAATTGGCGATGAAAATGAATATACCTGTGATGCACTGATTATTGCGACAGGGGCTTCCGCTCGTTATATCGGCCTACCTTCAGAAGAAGCGTTCAAAGGCCGTGGCGTTTCAGCTTGTGCAACCTGTGACGGTTTCTTCTATCGTAACCAAAAAGTCGCTGTCGTTGGTGGTGGAAACACTGCAGTAGAAGAAGCACTGTACCTTTCTAACATTGCTTCAGAAGTCCATTTAATTCATCGCCGTGATAGTTTCCGCGCAGAAAAAATCCTGATTAATCGTTTAATGGATAAAGTTGAGAACGGTAATATTATTCTGCATACCGACCGTACATTAAATGAAGTATTAGGTGATGATATGGGCGTAACGGGTGTGCGCTTAGAGTGTACTAAAACACATGTAACAGAAGATATTCCTGTTATGGGGGCATTTATTGCCATCGGCCACAGCCCAAATACCGGTATTTTTGAAGGCCAATTAGATTTAGACAACGGTTATATTAAAGTGCAATCTGGCACTCAAGGCAATGCAACTCAAACGTCTGTTGAAGGTGTGTTCGCTGCAGGTGATGTCATGGACCATATATACCGCCAAGCAATTACCTCTGCGGGTACAGGTTGTATGGCAGCCTTAGATGCAGAACGCTACCTTGATGGTTTAGCATCTAAATAATCAATAAGTTATTGTGATTTAGATAGGCTTCAATTTTTCCTCAATTGAAGCCTTTTTTATTACCTATGTTAACCATCTTAACTATTAGTTTTACATATATTTTTAAGACCAAGTTTATATTGTACTTTTTTAATACTGCCTATACTGTTTTTACATAACATTAATTAATATAAGGTGTAGGTATGGGGCAACAATCAGAACGTGATGTCATTCGCGGTTATTCTTATTTTATTATTGTCATACTTGCCGTAATTCAAGGCATCGTCATCACAGCCACGACTGATTACTCTACCCGTCTAGAAAGCCAACTTAGCGCCACCACTCTGTATCTACCTATTTTGCTCGCCATTTTTGTTCCTTCAGCAATAAGTTACCTAATTACCAATGCAAAATCCGCTATTTTCTATCTCAACATTGCTGTCATTATTGGGTTAATTTTCTGGCTCAATTACTGGCATTCCCAAGACTTTCAAAATCCGACAGATGCAGACCCATTCTTCGCCTTTATAACCCTAACTGTTCTACTCTTTTTTATGCTTCCTTGGATGCAATCGTGGCAAACCACAAGAACATGGAAAATCGACTACGGTTGCTTGATGGGGCTATATATTAAAAATACCTTTTTAGGTGTTCTAGCTTCTGCAATAGGTGGGTTACTCACTTTAATCGTAAAAATAGCCAGTTTTCTATTTGGTATTGTTAACCTAACTTTTTTGAGTGAAGCTCTTGATAACGACGTTATCTATTGGGTGAGCTTTGCACTTGGCTTCAACGTAAGTTTAGCTTTTTTACGCGCAACATTGAATGTACAACTCAGTAATTTTGTTAGCTTTATTGCTCGTTTTTTCTTACCTCTTTTAAATATTGTTGCCGTTATTTTCTTGGGTGGTTTCGTTGTTTCTCATTTTTCAGGTTTAACCTCTGCGGGTTTAGGCTCCGCAGTGATGCTATGGTTTTTAATTTTAAACCTCATTTTTATTAATTTTGTGTATGGCGATGGCACAACGCAATATCAATTCCGTGCAGGCCTAAATGGTTTTGTTTTAATTAGCATTATTCTACTCAATGCATTCTCAGTGCTTTCTCTTTATGGCATTTTGGTGCGAGTAAACCAGTATAGTTGGAGTATTGAACGCCTGTATGCCTTTACTATTGCCTTATTCCTATTTGCACTGGTTTTTGCTTATAGCATTGCCATTATCTATAAAAAATCAGCTTGGATGTCCTATCTGGGGTCTATCAATAAAGCAGGAATTTTATCTCTGATTGCCATTATATTAGTTATTAACAGCCCAATAGCTGATTTTAAACGCATCACACTGAACAGTATTCTTGCAGGTATTGAAAATGGCAAAATTAAAGTCAATAGCTCCCTTGCTTATGACTTAAAACAATTAGGTGAAAAAGGACTACAGGCTTTTGAACAACTCAATAAGAACCCTGAATATCAAAAGCTATTCCAAACTAGCCCTTATGAAGAAGAACAGCGAAAACCGCTAAAGTCAGTTTTAATTCAAGCTCAAAATAGCCCTACAATACCCGATAGTTGGTTCGACCTCGGGGAAAACCTTAGCAGTGCATGGTATTGTACTTCACAATACGACCCATACCCATGTGTTGGCTTTATGGCCGATATTAACCAAAACAATCAAGATGATGTGGTTATGTGCTATTCCTACCCAAGTGGCTCTAATATTGATTGCCATATATGGCAACAAACGGAACAAAGCTGGGAGTTAATGGATACGCAAACTCACTCATTTGATACCATAAAAGAAAAAGATCAGGCTTGGGATAATTTATTGAAAGGAAACTTTAAATTGAAACCTAAAGAATGGTTAATGATAGACCCCTCTTCTTAATTCTAATTAAAAATGCAGGCGGCTTAACATTTCTTTGTTAAGCCGCCTTTTCATTACGTAAAAATACAGTAACATCCCAATATTATTACATCTCAAGCTCTACTGAAATATTAAATTTACCTTTACAAAACAATTTGATAACAAAACACAAATCACTTTAAATAACCCACTTTTATTATGCAACATATGGTGGTGAAGCTGTTATGATGTAGCCTAATACTCGAATTTATGGGTAAGATCAAAAACGCAGATTTTCTTATAATCACCCATTGCGTGACCCGATCAAAAAGTTATCGTTCTCATGCGGTTTAAAACAGCCCAGCTGCAATATAACGCATGGTAAAAGCAACGTTAGGTTGGTATTTCCTAACTATACTCAATGACATTAAAACTACACCTGCTAACTAAATCATTATGGATAAATCAAGACAGACTGAATTGGTACGTTGGTTAAAACAACACAGTGCCCCTGCCAAGCGCTGGTTGCGGATCTCTATGTTACTAGGCATTTTGAGCGGATTACTGATTATTGCTCAGGCCTGGTTCTTAGCTGTTATCTTACAAGCATTGATTATGGATAACGTTCCTCGAGAACAGCTATTAACCCCTTTTATGCTTTTGATCTGCGTTTTCGTCTTACGCGCAATTGTCACTTATATACGAGAACGTGTTGGCTTTCGTTGTGGCCAAGTGGTGCGCCAAGAAATACGCACCATGGTACTCGATAAACTTCAAGAACTTGGACCTGTGTGGGTTAAAGGTAAGCCTGCGGGGAGTTGGGCTACGATTATTCTTGAACAAATTGAAGACATGCAAGATTACTATTCACGCTATCTTCCACAAATGTATTTAGCTGGGATCATCCCCATTATGATCCTGATTGCTATTTTCCCATTTAACTGGGCAGCCGCCCTCATTTTATTTGTCACTGCCCCGCTGATCCCGATTTTTATGGCATTAGTTGGCTTAGGTGCGGCAGACGCTAACCGTCGTAATTTTATTGCATTAGGCCGTTTAAGTGGCAGTTTTCTTGATAGGTTACGAGGCCTAGATACCTTACGGTTATTTTTTCGTGAGAAAGCAGAAATTAAGCAAATTCGCGAGTCAACAGAGGATTTTCGTTCCAGAACGATGGAAGTACTCAGAATGGCATTTCTGTCTTCAGGCGTACTTGAGTTTTTTGCGTCGATTTCGATTGCTGTTGTTGCCGTCTATTTTGGATTTTCCTACCTTGGTGAAATGAACTTTGGTAGCTATGGTTTACCTGTCACACTGTTTGCTGGCTTCCTTGCTTTGATACTTTCTCCAGAGTTTTTCCAACCATTACGTGACCTTGGCACATACTACCACGCTAAAGCACAAGCTGTTGGTGCCGCTGAAACACTCGAAACGCTATTAAACAGTGAGGGGGAACAAAAAGCTCAACAAGGCACCCAAACACTGAGCAATGAAGCTATCTATATTCAAGCTAAACAATTAGAAATTTTATCCCATGATGGCGTGCGCCTTGCAGGGCCATTAGATTTCAATATTGAACCACAACAACGTATTGCTATTGTCGGTCAAAGTGGTGCAGGGAAAAGCTCATTACTGAATTTATTGTTAGGCTTTCTACCTTATCGCGGCTCCATCACCATAAATGGCGTTGAACTTCGCGAATTATGCCCTGATAAATGGCGTGAATTGCTGGGTTGGGTTGGGCAAAACCCCCACCTTCCAGAGCAAACATTGATTGAAAATATCTGTTTAGGCAAGCCAAATGCTACAGAAGCAGAAATTAAACAGGCTATTGATAATGCCTATGTTTCCGAATTCTTAGCTCATTTACCTGACGGCCTAAATACCAAACTCGGTGACTATGCTGCCCGTCTTTCGGTCGGCCAAGCTCAGCGAGTTGCCGTTGCTCGGACCCTGTTGAAACCCTCTCGTATGCTACTTTTAGATGAGCCCGCTGCAAGCCTAGACTCCCACAGTGAGCAACGTGTCATGCAGACACTTAACCAGCTATCAAGCCAGCAAACGACCCTCTTAGTCACCCATTTACTGGAAGAAACCCTGGATTACGACCAAATTTGGGTAATGGATAATGGGCAAATCATTCAGCAAGGTAATTACACACAATTGAGTCAGTCAGAAGGCGCTTTTGCCCAGTTACTTGCCCATCGCAGTGAGGAGCTTTGATAATGAAAATTCTATTACCTTTCTTAGCCCTTTACCGCCGCCATTGGTTTTTAATTACGTTAGGCATCATATTAGCAATTGTGACCTTGCTGGCGAGTATTGGTTTACTTACCCTTTCCGGTTGGTTTTTAGCTGGAACCGCAATTGCGGGGTTTCCGGGTCTTTATTATTTTAATTACATGTTACCCGCTGCAGGTGTCCGTGGTGCTGCAATTTTTCGTACCGCAGGCCGTTATGGAGAACGCTTAGTTAGCCACGATGCGACCTTTAAGGTACTTGCTCATTTACGAGTTTTTGCTTTTAGTAAAGTATTGCCCCTTTCGCCGGGGGGGATCAGCCGTTTTCGCCAAGGGGAGTTACTCAATCGTCTGGTCGCTGACGTAGAGACCCTAGATCACCTCTATTTGCGTGTATTATCGCCGATCATTACAGCCTTTTTTGTTACCTTTGTCCTTATTTTTGGTTTAAGTTATCTCGACCCTCGTCTTGCTTGGACACTGGGTGGCATCATGTTGTTCTTGTTATTTACGATGCCATTTATATTTTATCGTGCAGGAAAGCCCATTGGCCGTGAGCTAACCGAATTACGTGGAAGTTATCGCACTATTTTAACCTCAGCACTGCAAGGGCAAGCTGAGTTAACATTATTTGGTGCCACTGAACGTTTTCGCCAAAACTTGCTTAATATCGAAAATAAGTGGCAAGTGCGTCAACAACAGCAAGCGGCCCTCACTGGGTTATCTCAAGCCATTATTTTATTTGCCTCTGGTGTTACAGCAACACTACTTCTTTGGATGGCTGCCGACCATGTAGGGGGCGACACAAAACCGGGAGCACTGATTGCTTTATTTGTGTTCTGTGCGCTAGCGGCTTTCGAAGCATTAGGCCCTGTTGCTGTTGCCTTCCAACATATGGGTCAAGTGATTGCATCTGCTACTCGCGTTTCCCAATTAATGACCGCGAAACCAGAGGTCACTTTCCCAAGTGAAAGCCCTTCAATCACAACATTAGAAAATCTGACTGTCGATAATATTTCATTTACCTATCCAGAACAGCCATTTGCTGTTCTTCACAATGTGTCTTTAACGTTAAATAAAGGCCAACACCTTGCTTTATTAGGCAAAACAGGTTGTGGTAAATCCACTCTTCTGCAGTTATTAACCCGTGCTTGGGATGTTGATAGCGGAACCATCTACTTAAATGGCACGCCTATTAACGAATTTAGCGAAAAATCGTTACGCAATATGATGTCTGTTGTGCCACAACGGGTTCATGTCTTTAGTGATACATTGCGCAATAATCTATTGCTCGCCAATGAGCAAGCCTCTGATATCCAATTAAGCGAAGTATTACAGCAAGTTGGCTTAGGTAATTTATTAGAAAACGAATTAAAGCTTAATGCGTGGATGGGTGAAGGCGGTAGACAACTTTCTGGCGGGGAACAACGCCGCTTAGGCATTGCCCGTGCGTTGTTACATAACACACCATTAATTCTTATGGATGAGCCAACGGAAGGGCTTGATGCGCATACTGAACAGCAGATTTTAGCGCTGCTCAAGGAAAAATGTGCTGATAAGACATTAATTGTCATTACTCACCGTATGCAAGGCTTAGAGGAAATGGATAACATTTGTGTGATAGATAATGGTAAAATCATCGAACAAGGTACCCATCAAGCGCTGTTGAGTATGCAAGGCCAATATTACCAGTTCCGCCAGCGCCACTGGGCACAGCAACCGCTCTGAGGCGTATATGTACCAATTAGATGATGACTCCTATTTGTTTCCTCCCGTGTCTGAAGCGATGCGGGAACCCAATGGCTTATTAGCGATTGGTGGAGATCTTTCATCAAAAAGGCTGCAAGCTGCCTATTATGATGGTATCTTTCCTTGGTTTAATCTTGGAGAGATGCCTTTATGGTGGTCTCCAGACCCTAGAGCCGTACTCATGGTTGGTGAATTACATATTAGCCGGTCAATGAAAAAAGTATTAAAAAAGCAGACTTATCGCATTACTATTAACCATGCTTTCGAGCAAGTTATTGCAGCTTGCTCTATACGCCAAGAGGGCACTTGGATTTTACCCGAAGTGCAAGCAGGTTATTTGGCATTACACCAAGCGGGGATGGCGCATTCCATTGAAGCTTGGTATGGCGGTAAACTCGTTGGAGGCCTGTATGGCGTGAACATGGGGCACCTATTTTGTGGGGAATCCATGTTTAGCAGAATGAATGATGCATCCAAATTTGCTTTTATTACATTCTATTTTCATTTTTTGCGCTATAATGGGCAGCTTTTTGATTGTCAGGTACTTAACCACCATACTGCCTCAATGGGCGCAAAAGAGATATCCCGTAGGGATTTTTTACATATTCTTTACCGGTGGCGTGACAAAGCGATTGACCCCGCCTGCTGGTTACCGCAATCGATTGAAATACCGCCAATTTTCGAGTAACGAATTTTGGTTTTATAGTAAATTTATACCCTCATGTAAAAATAAAGATCGCGTTAAAATGCGACATTTCTTTACTTAGTGTGGGTTTTTGGGCATTATCTTGCCCGTTAAAAATCAGGTTATTAAACTTAGAGGATTAGATGGCCAAAGAAGACAATATTGAAATGCAGGGCACTGTGTTAGATACCCTGCCAAACACAATGTTCCGTGTTGAACTGGAAAACGGTCACGTGGTGACTGCTCATATTTCTGGAAAAATGCGTAAAAACTATATCCGCATCCTGACAGGCGACAAGGTAACTGTAGAGTTAACACCTTATGACCTGAGCAAAGGCCGAATCATTTTCCGTAGCCGTTGATATTCTCTTCAGGCAAGGCCTGACAACCACAGGTGCATTAATACACCTGTGGTCTATTCGTCAGAATACCGCATCCTCCGGAGAGGCCTTGTGCACGCTACTGAAGCTGTATGTCAGTGTGTTACTTTTTTCATCAAGCCCGATACTTACAGAGCCACCATTCGTTAATGAACCAAATAGCAGCTCGTTTGCTAATGGTTTTTTCAGGTTGTCCTGAATGGTGCGAGCCATAGGTCGGGCACCCATCGCTTTATCATAGCCTTTTTCACATAACCAACGGCGAGCCGCAGCGCTGACTTCAATTGAGACGCCCTTCTCATCAAGTTGAACTTGTAATTCCACTATAAATTTATCAACGACCTGCGTAATAATTTCTGGAGTTAATGAGTTAAACCAAATGATACCATCAAGGCGGTTGCGAAACTCTGGTGAGAACGCCTTTTTGATCTCAGACATCGCATCAGTGCTATTATCTTGCTCTGCAAAACCAATAGAACGACGCTGAGTTTCTTGTACCCCTGCGTTGGTTGTCATTACCACTACAACATTACGGAAATCAGCCTTACGACCGTTGTTATCCGTTAAAGTACCATGGTCCATGACCTGTAAGAGGATATTAAACACATCAGGATGGGCTTTTTCGATTTCATCTAGCAATACCACTGAGTGCGGATGTTTAATAACTGCATCCGTCAGTAAGCCACCTTGATCAAAGCCAACATAGCCAGGAGGAGCACCAATTAAACGGCTAACAGTATGGCGTTCCATATACTCAGACATATCAAAACGTAATAGTTTAATATCCAGTGCTTTAGCTAACTGGACCGTGACTTCCGTTTTACCCACCCCCGTCGGCCCAGCAAATAAGAAAGAGCCCACTGGTTTATTTTCTAGCCCTAAGCCTGCGCGATTCATTTTGATTGCTTCAGACAACGAATTTATCGCTTTATCTTGCCCAAAAACTAACATTTTCAAACGTGAATCAAGTGTCTTGAGTTTGTCTTTATCACTGGAGGAAACGGTTTTTTCAGGGATGCGGGCAATGCGTGCCACGACAGTTTCAATTTCAGGTACACCAATGGTTTTTTTACGTTTACTTGGTGCAACCAGTCGCGTTCGCGCCCCTGCTTCATCAATCACGTCGATGGCTTTATCTGGCAAATGCCTATCAGTGATATATTTAATAGATAAATCCACCGCGGCTTGAATTGCTTTTGCGGTATAACGAACATCATGATGCGCTTCATATTTAGGTTTTAACCCATTTATGATGCGAATTGTTTCTTCTGGAGTTGGCTCTACAATATCAATTTTCTGGAAGCGACGCGCCAAAGCTCTGTCTTTCTCAAAAATACTGCCAAATTCTTGGTATGTTGTAGAACCAATAACACGAATTCGGCCACTTGATAGCAACGGCTTAATTAAGTTAGCCGCGTCAACTTGCCCACCAGATGCTGCTCCTGCACCGATAATCGTGTGTATTTCATCAATAAATAAAATACTTTTTGGATCTTTTTCCAACATTTTCAGTAATGCTTTGAAGCGTTTCTCAAAGTCACCACGGTATTTGGTTCCTGCCAGTAATGAACCAATATCTAATGAATAAATTGTGCAACCTTTCATGACGTCAGGTACATCATCTTGCTCAATACGCCACGCTAGCCCTTCAGCAATAGCGGTTTTACCGACACCAGACTCGCCAACTAATAATGGGTTATTTTTACGACGGCGACACAATACTTGAATAGTACGCTCTAATTCGGCCTGACGCCCTACCAGTGGGTCGATATTCCCTTTCTTGGCCTGTTGGTTCAGGTTGCTCGTAAAGTTGTCCATATGGTCTTCTGAGACCGGCTGCTCTTCATTCTGCACGCTATTAGAAGAGATATCTTGTTCTGATGACGACTCTTCGCCTTTTATCGTGCCATGAGAAATATAATTAACCACATCTAAGCGGCTAACATCATGCTTACGTAATAAGTACGCAGCTTGGGACTCTTGCTCACTAAAAATCGCCACTAATACATTTGCACCACTGACTTCGTTGCGCCCAGATGATTGCACATGAAAAACAGCACGCTGTAATACACGCTGAAAACTCAACGTAGGCTGGGTGTCTCTGCTATCATTTTCGGGTAACAAAGGTGTAGTTTGCGCGATGAAGTGTTCAAGTTCTTGACGTAATGCAACAAGATCAACCTTACAAGCATCTAAAGCTTCGCGAGCAGAGATATTACTCAGTAACGCTAGCAATAGGTGCTCTACAGTCATAAACTCATGGCGACTGTCTTTCGCTTTCGTAAAAGCTACGTTTAAACTAAGCTCCAGTTCTTGATTGAGCATAAGCACCTCCCAAAATTGATATTAAGCCAAATTAGACTTTCTCTATAGTGCAAAGCAAAGGGTACTCATGTTCACGAGCAAAAGTATTGACTTGTGCCGCCTTAGTTTCAGCAACCTCTGCAGTAAAAATTCCACAAACTCCCTTTCCTTGAATATGGACATCTAACATTATCTGTGTAGCGCGTTCTTCATCAAAAGAAAAGTATTTTTGTAACACTTCGACAACAAAATCCATCGGAGTATAATCGTCATTATTTAATAGCACCTTATACATCGATGGTGGCTGTAAGGTTTGATCTATTTCATCTTTAAAAATGACGTCAGTTTTAAATGTGCCCAGAAAATCACTCATTACTTGCTTGCTCAGTGTTTAACTTCAATTTAAGCATAGTCTTTATTATCAACGATTTCTATCAATCATATTGATAACGTCATAAAACTATACCATTTAGTCACTATGATATTTTTTGTTTATATTGCATTAAATGACAGTGTAGCATGGGAATCATCTTTGCTTCCATGGTTAGCAATCTGTGAACCATATCAAATATTACAAAAAATGAGCGCGATTGATTAGCGAATTCTGAACACTTTCCACTAATTCCTGAGCCTCACCTCTTGACCTTAGAAGGCAATTTATTACAGTATATTTTGTAAACAAATAACACGGTATTTATACTTATTCGGTGTATGTTTTTTATACATAGCTCTAAACGCAAATATTGGTAAATTTGAAGGATGAAATATGGAGACAGGTATCGTTAAGTGGTTCAATAACGCAAAAGGCTTTGGCTTTATTTGCCCAGCTGATGGCGGAGAAGATATTTTTGCACATTATTCCTGTATCCAAATGGACGGTTACAGGACACTAAAAGCGGGCCAGAAAGTTCAGTTCAGTTTAACCATTGGGCCAAAAGGCAACCACGCTGAGCTTATCATCCCTATTGAAGCTGAAGACAATTCCGCTAATAACAGCGAATCGAGCTAAGCTTTTACTCAATAGAGCACAGTTAATTATTTCAATTACATTGATGAGGCTAATAATTAACTGTGGCTATTCTCTGAAATGACTAAGTATGATTACCCGCTGTTTGCAGATGACACATATCACCATACAGTTCAGTTAATAATGCATATTGTTCAACATCATAAAATGCACACTGATTCGCTGTAAACTCTTTCGCAACTTCTATCATAAATTTTACTGTAGCCGCAATATCAACCTCATGGCTAGCTCCTGTAGAGCAACCTGGCACCACAGTCTCTGAGCAAATAGCGACACCAACCACTGGAGCAGATGTTGATACCGCAGGTTGCAATATACTGTTGATATGATGTAGGCCATTGCCATATGGCGTGATGTCTTGAATTGATAGTGGGAATGTCACCGCTTTTTGGCCACTACTCCACTCCATCAAACGAATTAAATCCTCTGATACGGGTAAAATACAACCATTTTTTACTGTAGGAGACAGTGCATACCCTTTATGATTGAGTAAGCGATTTCCCTTTGTGGTATCTACGGACAAAATAGCATCCGCTTCTGGGATCGCCTCATGTTGATTCATCGTGGCATCTTCAAGGGGGGAGTCCATGAAATCAACAGGTGTATGTGGACGTGTTGGTGCATTTGGGCAAATATGGGTTGTGATCACGACATCGCCGAGTAATCGGTCGCCCTTCTCATGCATTTGTGCCAGTTTAAGCGCTGCTGCAAGTGCGGCAATTGCGCCATCTGCATCAGACACAACACCGATTCGAGAAGGCCTAGCACCTATTCCACCTAAACGCCCGATGATCCCCAGTGTTGGCGCATCTTTATGCTGTGATTTACCTTGTGTTCCAGGAATAAGAATGCGAACAAAATCGCTTTGTCCTTTGTGATCCTTAACCGTTTTAGACATAACTTCAATGTGTGAGAAATCTTGGAACAATGCAACAATGTCTTCACCTTTAACACTAGCGCAATCGATTAGCTCATATACGCAAAGAGTTTGTTTTAGACTCATTGTACTTCCTTTAATTTTTTTTATGGGAGTGAAGAGCTACTTTGAGGTTAACTCGCCTAAAATAACGAGTTAACCTCATTTCGCTCTAGATGAAACCTCACGTAATTGAGATCTCATTTTTCCTGATGAAGGCGTATTCACGCACTTAAAATACTAACAATATAAATATTTATAATTTACTACTTACTACTACTACCTACTTCTTACTACTGTTTACTTTTATGAACAAAATAAACTCATGACTTATTTATGCTTTTTTGTAACCAATACGGGTCACCCACCATACAACCAAGATAAGCAGCTTTATGGCAAAGACTCATGGATAACTGTGCCATAACCTCATCATTCATTTGTGTTGCAGGTAAACTTAAGCACAGGGCATATAACGTATTTTGCGCTGGGTCGAAAACTGTACTTGATATTGACGCGACGCCAGCAACAGATTCATCCATCGAAAATTCCCAGCCACGCTCAGCCACTATGTCCAAACGCTCAACTAATTTAGCCTGCTCTTGCTCTTCTTTTAGTTCGCGGCCGATGATTTTTGACCGCTCATTTAGCGGTAACCTTGCTAATAACGCACGTCCCGTTGAAGTCCCCAGTATGGGCAACCGCGTACCCGGCTGAGTGATCACTTGTAACATGCTATTGCCAAAGCGCGCATGAACGACACGAACCATATCATCATCAAGTGCTGATACATAACTGGTAAACCCGCTATCTTTCGCAAGTTCATCAAGTGCTTCAAGCATCATATCGATTAATGGATTCATCCCTCTAGCCCGATGCGCTAATTCCATAATCAACAAACCCGGTCGATATATCGGTGCATTGTTTTTCTTTTCAAGCAATCCGAGTTCAGCCATTTGCTTTAAAAGACGGGAGGCTGAACTTTTAGGCATACCTAACTCATTAACTAACGTTGTCACAGTCAGTTCGTTCCCTGAACGCAGGAACAGTTGGTAAACATCAACAACGCTAGATAAAATACTCATGACCCTGAACCTTGGGTTAATACACTATAACTTTGTGGCTTTCTGTCTCTTAGATAAGGCACATTTAAGCGTGTATGGGCTTGGTTTAAAAAATCAACCTCACCAATTAATAGCTCCTCACCTTCACAGCCCGCTTCACAAAGTACTTGGCCGCGAGGACCTAAAACCTTGCTACCACCAAATAAATGCAGATCTTCTTCATGGCCCCAACGGTTCACCGCAAGTAAGTGAGTTCCATTTTCTAATGCTCGACAGGCGCTGTTAATATCCCAGACATCTCGGTCTTGAACGCACCAAGCTGAAGGCGCTAATAATAATTCCGCGCCTTGTAATGTTAAAATTCGTGCGACTTCAGGAAACCCCATGTCATAACAAATCATGACACCGATTTTACCAATGGGGGTTTCAAACACCGGAAAACTATCACCTCGTCCAAACCACTGTTTCTCTATACCAAAGGCATGAACTTTACGAAAAACGCCACTAATACCATCACACCCCGGGTTCCAAACACCGACAGAGTTATAGATATCACCTAAATATTCACCGCGTTCAACAAAACCGCTAACAATAGTGATATTTAAACGAGTAGCAAGTTCGCTAAATAGCGTATAAGTTTCACTTCCGATGGAATCGCTTAAATCCCACAGCTTGGTAGTCAATAAGTCACCACGGTAACCCGTTGTCGCCAGTTCAGGGAAACAAATCAATTTTGCTCCTGAATCCGCGGCTTGTTGGCACAATTGTGCCATACGTTGTAAGTTATTAGTTTTATTGCCAAGTTCTGAATCAAACTGAGCCAGAGCAACTTTAACTTTTGTACCTGACATGGTTTAATCCTTAATCTAAATGAGACACTTTGCGAAAGTGTACCGTTTCAACACCTTTCGCTTTCGCCTGCCAGCGCATTCCGATCCAATAAGCGACAGCACCAGTAATTAAAGAGTTAAGCGCAGGAATGCCATAGTCAGCGTGCAGCGGACCTAATTCTGATGTCCCCCACCCAACCAGTACTGCGATCACCCATACCACAAGTGTTACTGGGTTATATGCTTCACAGCTGGGTGGTAATATGCCTTGTTCTCGAGTGATATCTAGCTCTTTGCGGTCACGCTTCAACAAATAATAGTCAACAACCATGATCCCTGCGACAGGCGGAATGGCTATTCCTAAGTAAATTAAGAAACCAATAAAGTTATCTAAGATCCCTAACATTGAAGCGATAGTCCCAAAAATACCAATCACCCACGTTAAATAACGGCGGTCAAAATGCTTATTAAATATGGCATTTAACAGTGTTGAAAAACCTAACGATGATGAATACAGATTGATATCATTCATTTTTATTGTTGAGAAGATAACAATCGATGCACCTAATAGGCCTGTCAGCGCCATCATTAAATCAAATACTTGGCTTGTACGTAATGACAGCGCCATCAGTACCGCTATCATATTGACCAGTAGCTCACCGAAAAATGTGCCGATGAGCGTCATCCAAAATACATCTTTAGGCCCTTTCATAAAGCGGCTGATATCAGGTGTTGTTACTGCTGCAATAATAAAACCACCAGCAACCATTGTGATGGCCGCAGGCATAGTCATTAATGGCCCGGCGGGTTCAGTGTCATTGATAAGCGTACCAATATCTTGACCTGATAATAAATTATATGTCGCCCAGCCTAACGCAAATAAAAATAGCGGTGTTGAGATATTGGCAGTAATAGATAAAAATCGATACCCATATACTGTTATAACCGTCACCGCAATACCTGTAATAAGTGACCAAGTCCCTGGTGTTAGCACATTAGTCGCTTTATACATACCATCCGCAAAGAAACCATTTTGCACGCCAAACCAGCCCATTAAGGAGATGGCAATCGCGCCACCAATAAGAGCTGAGCCTAACTTACCAAAACCCGCCCACCGAGACAGTAGGCTAATCGACATTCCTTCACGGCATGCAGCTGCTCCAAGCCCCCAGCTGACAACCTGTAAAATTACAGAGCCAAGCATTGTTGCCCAAAACGCCTGCCAAAAAGTTAACCCATAACCAAGAGCCGCACCTAACATCACTTGAGAAACACAAGCTAGCGCACCAATTCGTAGAATTAACACTTCATAGAACGGCCTACGAGCACTTTGGGGTACTCGAGCCAAAGAATAATCTTCACCTGCTTTATTCGCCATATCGCACCTGCTGTGTGGTTGTCTTTGCTTAGTTTTTTACTGGCTTTATTATAAGTTCCATTATATGGAACCGGGTTTCATTTATTCTACAGGGCAAATCATATCTATGATCGATACCAATTCGCAAGCAGAATTTATCTTTTCAGACAGTTTTTTATTATGAAATATTTTAAGAAACGAGGGAATATATAGATTAAAAAAAATATTATTAGAAAATTAAGGAGTTAAAAATAACGCATTTAATTAGCAGAATTTAATTGAGGAACTCAGTTCCAAAAAATGGGACTGAATTTAACCTAAATTTATTACGATACATGCATATACATTTATCGTTGTTCGCAAAACTGAGTAACACAAAAAATAGAGCGAAGGAATTTAGTTTATCCTTCGCCACTCAAACATCTCACTGAGAAAAATTATTATGGGTGGCTGTTCTAAAAACTGTCCATGGTTAATTTAAAGTGAGTATCCATTTTTAACCCAGTCTCCACAAAATCTTGCTTTTCAATTGATTCTAAAATATCAAAATGAATATCAATAATTTTTTTATGTTCATCTTGATTGTTTTGGTTCAATAAACCGGCTGAAATAGAGCCTCCTAATGCGCCTCTTAATGCTTTTAACATCAATGCATACAGAGGATTTTGCGACATTTCAGCTAATGTTAAGTGAAAATCAATATCACTCTCGATGAATAAATCCCAGTCATTAGAAATTAGAAGGGATTTCTGCATTTTATCTGCAATTTGTCTTAACTTGATATAATCATTTTTATTTCCATGCATAGCTGCCAATACTGCAGAATCAACTTCAATCGCACGTCGAAGGCCTAAAATTTGCTGGTAATTAACTTGTTGAGTCACAATAGCATGATTAAAAATAGTTTCTAATGGATTTGAGTTAAGCCTTTGTATTTTCGGTTTTTTACCGCTACTGATATCTAAAATACCTAATATAGAAAGACTCTGAAAAGCCTCGCGAACCACGCCCCTGCTAACCCCTAAACGTTCAATAATCTCTTTTTCACTCGGTATTTCATCACCTGGATTTAGATTTGATTGAGAAATTAAAGATAGAACATAGCTTCTAACTTGTTCTGAAAGTGTTTGTTTTTCAATTAAAGGATGCAATCTAACCCCCAAAATTAGCAATATCCATTTGATTTAAAATCAAAAAAATAATCTTCCTGTGATTGAAGCAATAATAAAACTAGAGTCATATCACAATTCCTATATTAACCCTCTTTTAATATTAAGGCTAGACTGCTAGCCTGTATGACAGGTTGACAGCCCAACAGGAAGATTAGGATCGTGAATATAGGAATATAAGATGAATAAAGATAATGATTTGTTTAATAAGATTAAGAAAGAATTACCCGTAGCTCTTTTAGGCGATATCCTAGATGAAATTGGATTACACCATCAGTTTTTGCCTCCTATCCTCAAACCGTTGACTGAGGATATGAAGATTGTAGGTCGAGCAATGCCTGTACTAGAAGCGGACTATATGTTGCCACCTGATGTTACATCTAATGGACCATTAGGAAATCAAGATTTCGGAATTATGTTTGAAGCATTAGATAATTTAAAAGAAGGTGAAGTTTATATCGCTTCAGGTTCCTCGCATAACTACGCCCTGTGGGGTGGATTAATGACGACAAGAGCTAAAAAACTTAACGCTGCGGGCGCTATTATTTACGGCTATTCGAGAGATAAAAGAGAAATACTAGAACTTGATTTCCCTGTATTTTCATTAGGTAGCTATGCACAGGATCAAAAAATAAGAGGGAAAGTATTAGACTATCGAGTTCCAATCAAAATTAATAATATTTTAATTGAACCAGGTGATTTAATTGTTGCTGATGAAGAAGGCGTATTAATTATTCCTAAAAGTGTAGAGTCTTACGTTATTGAGAATGCATTTGAAAAACAAAAAATGGAGAATAAAGTACAAAAAGAAATAGCAAATGGAATGGGTGCTGTAGAAGCATATAATAAATTTGGTGTCATGTGATAAACATAAAAATAGATATGTCTTATTAAATTAAATAATAAACATATCATTATATCAAAGGTGATTTATGTTTAAAAAAATAAGATGGAATTTAGTTTTATTCATTTCTCTTGGAGGGATGATAAACTATATGGATCGCTCTGCATTTGCTATCGCAGCCCCTGTATTTTCTAAAGATTTAAACTTAACACCAAGTGAAATGGGCATACTTTTCAGTAGTTTTTCTATTGGGTATGCTTTATTTAATTTCATTGGTGGATATGCATCAGATAAATATGGTCCTAAAAAAGTTTTTGCCGTAAGTATGGCTCTTTGGTCTATCTTTTGCGGCATGATCGGGGTAACAATTGGTTTTATTTCTATGCTTATTATCCGTACTTTATTTGGTGCAGCTGAAGGCCCCTTTGCAGCAACACTCAATAAAATGGTTAATAACTGGTTCCCTAAAAAAGAAGTTGCCACTGCTATAGGTGTAGCAACTGCAGGTAACCCGATAGGCGGCGCTATTGCAGGCCCTATAATGGGAATATTAATAATTACAACTGGTTGGCGAGTTGCATTCTTTATACTGGCTGCAATAGGTTTTATATGGCTACTTGGATGGTTAAAAATTGCTAAAGACAAGCCAGAACAACATAAGAAAATATCTAAAGAGGAATTAGAATATATTTTATCTGACGATAATAATGTAGAATCAAAAAATACAAGTACGATTTCGAAACCATTATCTTTTTATATAAAGAGCCCGACTATATTAGCAACAACGCTTGCATTCTTTAGTCTAAATTACATTTTGTTTTTCTTTCTATCATGGTTTCCAAGTTACTTATCTAACGTTCAAAATCTCAGTATAAAAGATATGAGTATAGTGAGTATTATACCTTGGCTATTAGGTGCTATTGGAATGGCTTTAGGTGGGATACTTTGTGACTTTGTTTTAAAGAAAACAAATAGACCATTATTCTCTAGAAAAATTGTATTGGTTAGTTGTCTAGGAATATCTGCAATCCTTGTCTTTCTTGTCGGTAATGTAACTAGTGTTGAAAGTGCTGTAGCACTCATGGCATTCGGAATATTCTTCTTATATTTATCTGCTACAACCTATTGGGCAATCCTACAAGATACCGTTGCAAAAAATAATATTGGTGCAGTTGGTGGATTTGTGCACGCAATGGCAAATATCGCCGGTATTTTAGGCCCAATAATTACAGGTTATATCATTGAATGGTCTGGAATGTATAGCATCGCATTTTTTGTGGCAGGAGGAATAGGTATTGTTGGCGCAATCAGTGTCGCATTATATGTAAAACCACTAAATCTCACTAACTAAGAAACTTTCAAATTAAAAGGTTAATAATTATGAAACTAGGATTTGGTTTATATCGACATATGCTTAATGATGAACATTATGCTTTTGCAAAACAATGTGGAGCAACTCATATCGTTGTTCATATGGTCGACTACTTTAACAGTAATGAACGATTTTCACGCAGTGACCAGCCAATCGGTGATAATGATGGCTGGGGAACAGCTATTGGAGACGTCTGGACTGTAGATGAGTTAGTAAAAATCCGTGATCAGATGCAAAAGTTTGGCTTAACATTTTATGCAATTGAAAATTTTGACCCTTGCCATTGGGATGATATTTTGTTCGACGGCCCTAAAAAATTAGAACAGCTTGAAGTCGTCAAAAACATTATTAGAAATGTAGGGAAAGCAGGCATTCCTGTCTTTGGATATAATTTCAGTTTGGCAGGAGTCGCAGGACGAGTTATCGAAAATAAAGCACGAGGAGGAGCTCAAACTGTTGGTTTATCTGGCATCAACGAAGACATTCTAGAGCCAATGCCAGATAATATGGCATGGAATATGAAAATCAATAACCATAGTGATGGTTACCGCCCTGAAACAACAACAGAGCAACTCTGGGAAAGGTTAACTTGGTTCTTAAACCATATTATCCCTGTCGCTGAAGAAGCAGGCGTTCGCCTAGCTGCTCACCCAGATGATCCTCCACTAGAGTTTGTCAGAGGCCAGCCAAGGCTCGTCAATCAACCCCACTTATATCAAAAATTATTAGATATAAAACCAAGCAAATCAAATGCGCTAGAGTTTTGTCTTGGAACCATCGCTGAAATGTCTGAGGGTAACGTTTACGAAGCCGTGCAACACTATGCAAGTCAAGATGCGATGGCATACGTCCATTTTAGGAACGTCAAAGGTAAAGTGCCACACTATCATGAAACCTTCATTGATGAAGGCGATATTGATATGTTGAAGGTATTAACAATATTAAAAGAAAATAATTATACCGGTGTATTAATCCCTGACCATACGCCACAAATGTCATGTGGTGCCCCATGGCACGCAGGTATGGCCTATGCGATGGGATATATGCAAGCATTACTTAAAGTACTGAAATAATATATAAATAATACTCCATGCACTATTTTGATAAATGTGCATGGAGTACTTTATATGTACAATTTATTCCCTCGCCAACGCATCAATTGGGTTCAAGCGAGCCGCATTTCGAGCAGGTAAAAAACCAAAAATAATACCAATGGCCGTTGAACAAACAAAGGCACTGACTAACGCCACAGGATCAAAAGAAAATGTCCAGCCCGGTAACGCCATTTGAGCCAATAAGCTAATCCCGTACGATAGTCCAATCCCCATTAGCCCTCCCATCAAACATACCAGCACGGCTTCGATGAGAAATTGCTGCATCACATCGCTAGTTCTAGCACCTACTGCCATTCGAATACCAATTTCTCGCGTTCTTTCAGTAACGGAAACTAACATAATATTCATCACACCAATTCCTCCGACCACTAATGAAATAACGGCCACTAGTGTGAGAAATAACTGCATTGTTTGGGTTGTTTTCTCTGCCGTTTTAATAAAGGTATCGAGGTTATAGGTGAAAATATCTTGTTTACCGTGGCGTAATGTCAGTAAACGGATCAGTTGCTGCTCCGCAGTTTTAGCGTCATAACCGTCTTTAACCCGTACAGTAATACTGTCGTAATAGGGTCGATTAAGCACTTTACTATTTACCGTGGTATCTGGTAACCAAATGGATAATGACTTATTAGAGCCAAAAGCAGATTTTTTCTCTTCAAGCACACCGATAACCGTTGCAGGCATATTACCAATGAGCAAAGTTTCGCCAATAATATGTTCTTGTTTAGGGAAAAACCGGCGTTTGGTATTGGCATCAATCACCACCACTTGGGCTCGCCTGTCCGCCATATCTTGAGTAAACCCCATTCCTTCTGAAAACTTCGAAGCATAAACATTAAAATACTCACGCCCAACACCTAAAAGTTGAGCTGATGCATCTAAATTGCCTTTTCTTAACCGAGTTGAGCTATTCAATTCCCCAGAGACAGCGTGGACATAAGGCTGCTTAGCAATCGCGTCAATGTCCGAAGATTTCAATGATTGCCTATTTTCCGCATCGTCACTACCGAAATCTTTCCCTGGATAGATAGAAATGGTATTGGTTCCGATCGATTTAATATCATTAAGGACCATACCTTGCGCCGCATCACCGATCACCATTATTGATACCACCGACGCAATACCAATGATAATCCCAAGCATCGTCAGTAATGTGCGCATTTTATTGACAACCATGGCACGCCAAGCCATTAACAAAGCTTCGCTAAACCGACCATACATTTGGTTTAATGTAAGTTTTCTTGCCGGGGCTTTTGGTAATGAATTTGTTCGTGTCGTGGCTTTGCTACCCGAGTCATTCAAGATCTCGCCATCTTTAATTTCTACGATACGTTCCGCTTGCTGAGCTATTTCAGGGTCATGCGTGACAATAATTACGGTATGTCCTTGGGCACAAAGGTCTTTTAAAATATTCATGACCTCTTCTCCCGAATGGCTATCCAGTGCTCCTGTTGGCTCATCTGCTAGAATTATCTGCCCACCATTCATTAGAGCCCGGGCAATACTCACGCGCTGTTGTTGCCCACCAGACAACTGGCTTGGGCGGTAATCAACCCGCTCTCCGAGCCCTAAACGCTGCAATAGTTGAGCAGCTCGCTCGCGACGGTGGTTTTTACCGGCCCCTGCATATACCGCAGGCACCTCAACATTTTGTTCCGCACTTAAATGGTTTAATAAATGGTAACGTTGAAAAATAAAACCAAAATGTTCACGGCGCAGTTCTGCCAATTGGTCGTTATCTAACGTTGCGACGCTTTGGCCATCAATACAATAATTCCCTTCTGTTGGTTTATCTAAGCACCCAATAATATTCATGAGTGTAGATTTCCCTGACCCCGAAGCGCCAATAATCGCCACCATCTCACCTGCATTAATTTGCAGTGAAACGTTTTTTAAGACCGTAACTTGGTTTTCACCTTCCCCATAGCGGCGAGTGATCCCTTGAAGAACAATTAACGCAGACATAGTTAGTATTCCGTCTCGCTGTGCCCAATGACCACTTTGTCACCTTCATTTAGGCCCTTGATAATTTCCACATACACATCGTTTCGGCCACCAATTTCAACTTGTTTTTTCTCGACTTTATTGCCTTGAAGGATATCCACTTCATAGGTTTGTGGTGAGATCTCATTGCCTAATGCAGATAGCGGTAGTAACAGCACATTTTTACGTGACTCTAATTCAATAGTGACCTGAGCCGTCATTTGTAATTTCAATAAATGTTGCGGGTTGGGTACCTCAAAACGCGCATAATAAAAAATGGCATCATTGATTTTTTCAGGTGTCGGTAAAATATCTTTTAATTGCCCCGCAAATTTTTTATCTGGAGCCCCTAAAACAGTAAAAGAGGCATCTTGACCCGGTTGTAAATAAATCACATCGGCTTCAGAAACTTCGGCTTTGACTAGCATCGTGTCCAAATCCGCAAGCGTTAAAATCGTTGGTGCTTCCTGAGCCGCAATAACCGTCTGCCCCTGTAATGTTTTAATAAAGGTGACGATGCCATCCATTGGAGCCGTAATTTGCGTATATTTTAGATTTGTTTTTGCCGAATCAAGGGTGGCTTGGTTACGCTTAATTTGAGCTTGATAAGTGGCGACTTGCGCTTTTTTTACTTCCACATCTGTTCTAGCTTTATCAAGTTCTTGTTGAGAAACTGCTTGCTGTTTCGCTAGGCTTAAATGACGTTGATAAGTCACTTGAGCAAGGCGAAGCTCCGCTTGAGCTAATGATAAATTGGCTTCGAGTTCACGTGTTGTTGCTTCTGACTCAATAACATCATTTTGGGCTTTTTTGGGGTCAATAACCGCTAATAAGTCGCCTTTTTTAACATAATCGCCCTCTTTAACATACAGTGTTTGTAACTGCCCACTCACCTGAGCCCCAACATCGACTTTACGTACAGCATCGAGTTTTCCCGTTGCCAGTACTTGTTTATCTAAATCGCCTCGTATGACATCTACGGTTTGGAAAACCGCTTCTTTTTCACGATTTAAAAGAAACCCTGCGGTGACTAGGGCTAACATAATGATTACCAAGTAAATCGGCCACTTTTTTTTAGGCTTTGCCTTCATGTTTTCTTGCTTCCTATGAACAAAAAGAGGGCGTTGCCCTCTAAAATTGCTGACAACTTGTTAAAGGAGGTGGATCCCCAATTTATTGCCAGCTAAAAAACAATCATCAAATTATATATCACTTAAGTTATCAATTGATTCAACATGAGATAGCCATTCTTCAATACTCAATCAACAACGAGTAAAATTTATCAATATCTCTATTAGTTTGCTTTACCTCTTGCCAACCATGCCACACGAGAAAACATAATTTTCAATTGCAGCGGGATACTATCTGGCCCTAATTCTGCGGCTCTATTAACAGTGGCTAGCGCTAAATCCGGTTTCGATGTACGAGAAATTGCCTTAATAATCACCCGCCTAGTTGAAACCTTTGCATTATCTGGAATATCAGCAATTTCATGATAAAGGCTTCTAAACCCTTCTCGATATAGGAAATGTTCCATATCTGGTGCTGGCAGCATCGTTAGCCTATCCCTATTTGAGGAATCAATTTTGTTAGCATAATGCGTCGCAGTTGCCGCATATTTACGCCCAGCCTCATCACCATCAGTTAAAACATGCCATTCAATTCCCATTTTATTGGCAAACTTTAGCAGTGGTTTCAAACCACTTTGCGCAAATGCAATAACTTTTATTCCTTCTGTTTCAAAGTAATAGTTACACTGGCGCGAGAATTCATTCATCAGCCAAATTTCAGTTTCCCCTTCAACTAATAACCAACAGCGAGCGAACAAGGCTGACGGACGATTAAAGCGAATATGGAAAGAAATTTTACGTAACTCTTCAGCACTTAAATCATTTTCATTCAAACGATAAGCTGAAACTTTATTGGTATTGCGAACCAGACGGCACAAGTCTTCCAGAGGTGCTAATGAAAGCAGCTCTCCTGAGTTCGTTGTGGTAATCCGCTGCAGAGAAAATAAACTAAATAAGCCCCATGCGATGGAGAGCATAATCGGATGCAAACGCGTTTCTGGATCTTCAACAATAATCAATGGCCGAGCATGCTTATCTAAGTGAATATTACCTTTTGATTGTAATAACGAAGAAAACATTCCTAGAATAATTAATCGAATATTGCGTTGGTTTGGTTTAGCAATTAAGCGACTAATATTATCAAGCGCTTTCCAGCCGCGCTTACGTGGCTCTATTTTAACAATTGAATTATCTGAACGAATAATATGGGAACTTTGCCCTGAAAAGTAATGGCTAAGCAATTGTTGCATCGCATCAATTCCATCACCAAGGTCTTCATCACTTAAGCGTTCAGGGTTGTTGACCAATGCACTGGTTAGTTCCTTAATACGGGCATTAAATAAGTCACGTACCTCTTTTTGCCCTGAAACAATCGTTTCCGGGTTAAGCGAGTGTAAGAATCGAGCATCTCGTAGGCGAATAACCGGATATAACCGAATAATTTCTTTGATATATTTACCTACATTATCCAAAGAAAGCTTATTGCCGCCTGCGTTTAAAAAGTTTTTATCGACGGCGATTGTGCCATCATCTTTAAGCTCTGCACTAACACGATAGAAAATATGTTTAAGCCCATCTCCGTTATCGACCCAAACAGAGCTAAGATTATGAAAACGATATGATTGATGACGCCCTTTTCGACGCTCACCAAATTTTAGAACGATCTGTAATGAGCGGTAACGCGATTCATCATTCCCTGCTGGGTGGTGAAAATCATGAAGACTGAATTGGTAATTTGTATGTTCAGGGGAAAGAAGAAGATCAAGTGCGTCAAGTAAACTCGATTTCCCCCAGGAATTCTCACCGACTAAAACCGTACTATTATTTAGTTCTAAAGAAAGCCGGTTAATCCCTCTAAATCCGTATATTTCCACACGTTCCAGGTACATATTACTCTCTCCTTGAAGTATTTATATTCCCCCTTCAATTTCATCAGTTACCATTACGTACTGAATGATTATGCCAAGTGAAAATATAAAAGAATAATAACCAAAGCTTACCGATTAACCACATTCATTACTATCACAATATATGCTAAATAAAAATTATTCATAACAAAACAGAGAACTATATTGAGCATCCAATGGCAGTGTTATAAAATAGGAAAACTTTCATTTTTAGTGTTTTTGACCTATTTTTCATTGAGACGCCAATAAAAAAATTTTATCACAAAAAATTCTTTTCTTACTCGGCGCTATATCAGGTTTATGCTTCGATAACCTAAATAAAAAAGATAAGCATAACTCTTTGTTTATAGTTACCTAGTCTATGGGTTAACCTTTAAGGATCCGGCCATGTATTCAGGACTTTTGATTATACTGCTACCATTAACACTTGGTTACCTTATTACTATTAGAAATAAACAAATTCTCCATCGAGTACACCAATCACTTAACTCGATGGTATATGTTATTTTATTTCTAATGGGAATAACTCTCGCACTGCTTGAAAACTTAAGTATTCACTTAATTTCTATTTTAATTTATGCCATTACCTTTTTTGGCTGTATATTTTCATTAAATGTTATCTCTTTGTTATTACTTGATAAATTGGACCCTTGGAAAATCCCACAACACAAACAAGAAAAGCCGCCATCTAGGGTCAAAATGGTTTTAGAGTCTCTGCAACTTTGTGGGGTGTTACTGTTGGGTTTTGTCGTCGGGTTAACGGGTTTTAATTTCTTACACTATGCCGATAAAGGCAGTCAGGTTGCATTAATGCTGCTGTTGCTACTTGTTGGCATTCAATTACGCAATAGTGGAATGAGTATTAAACAGATCTTAATCAATCGACGTGGAACAACCATTGCATTTGTCATGGGGGTCAGTGCGCTCGCGGGCGGTGCGTTAGCCGCGTTATTACTCGGTCTTCCAGTTAAAATGGGGTTAGCAGTCGCCTCAGGCTTTGGCTGGTACTCATTAACAGGAATTGTCATCACCGATGCTTATGGCCCAGTCATGGGGAGCGCCGCTTTTTTCAATGACTTAGCAAGGGAACTTGCTGCAATCATGCTCATTCCAATTATTATTAATCGTTACCGTTCAACCGCTCTTGGCATTTGTGGTTCAACGTCAATGGATTTTACACTGCCTGTTTTACAACGCAGCGGTGGGGTTTCAATTGTCCCTGCGGCCATTGTTCATGGCTTCGTACTTAGTCTTATTACGCCAATTCTCATGGCCTTCTTTACATAGGTAAAATTTCAGTCACAATAGCCGTTAATTTGCGTGAAACAGGAAATTAACATGACAGATAAACAACGTGTTTTAGTGTTGGGCGCTAGTGGTTATATTGGTCAAAATCTGATCCCTAAACTTATTGAACAAGGATATGACGTAACAGCAGGCGCACGCCGTGTTGATTGGATGTTATCCCAAGGCTGGCAAGATACCCAATGCATTTATGTGGATCTCCATGCCCCTGAAACATTAAAAGATGTCATGCAAGACATTGATATTGTTTATTTCCTCGTTCATAGCATGGCCGACCAAGCCAATTTGGTCGAGCGTGAACGCACCGCCGCTCGTAACGTGCAACAAGTCCTTGAAGGTTCAAGCGTTAAACATGTTATTTATCTTAGTGCATTACAGCATGGGCATACCTATTCACCACATTTAATTGCACGACGTTTAACTGGCGATATTTTACGTGAAAGCCAAATCCCAGTTACCGAAATCCGCTCATCTATTATCGTTGGATCTGGTTCTGCCGCATTCGAAATTATGCGCGATATGGTCTACAACTTAGCCATTTTAACCCCGCCACGTTGGGTTCGTTCTAAATCATCACCCATCGCCCTGTCGAATATTTTATATTATTTAACGCAATTGGCGAAAATACCAACAACCGAGAACCGAATTTTCGATGCGGGCGGCCCTGAGTTTATTAGCTATCAAGAGCTATTTAAGCGCTTTATTAAGGTCAGTGGTAAACGTCGTTTACTTATTCCTATCCCGATCCCGATTAGTATGATCTCGGTGCATTTCATCAGCTTGATCACCTCCGTACCCCCATCAATTGCTAAGGAGCTAATCCAAGGCTTGCAGCACGACCTCCCGGCAGATGATAAAGCGTTACGAGAGCTGATCCCACAAACCTTAATCTCTTTTGATGATGCCGTTAGAACGACTTTAGCAGAAGAAGCCGATGCCGTTGATAACGCAGATTGGGGGTATGACCCAGAAGTCAGAAAACGCTGGCGCCCCGGTTATGGCTATTACCCAAAACAAGCGGGAGCAACCCTTGGAACAACAGCCAGTTCAGAATCGCTCTGGTATACGGTGCAACAAATCGGTGGAAAAAACGGCTATTTCTATGCCAATGGTCTGTGGAAAACCCGTGCCATCATGGATGACATGATGCTGAATAAAGTGAAGTACGGCCGCCCCGACCGTGAAGAGCTCCAACTCGGTGATGAAATTGATGGCTGGCGCGTGATTAATCTTGAACCAAATAAACAACTTAGCTTGTTATTTGGTATGAAAGCCCCAGGGCTTGGCCGCTTAACTTTTACTATTCATGATAGCGGGAACCGCCGTTCAATCGATGTTCGGGCATGGTGGCATCCAGCTGGCTTTTGCGGCCTACTCTATTGGTTTGCCATGATGCCTGCCCATTTATTTATTTTTAAAGGCATGGCAAAACGCATCAGTGAACTGGCTTTTGAACGAGATAAACAACTCGCTAAAGAACAGCAAGCAGAGCAACTGACCGTTAAATCAGACTAATTTTAGCGTAAAAACCAAATTTTTATGCAGAAATTATTGCATAAATATGCTCATAGGATTAATATCGCAGGTAGTGAAAAAAGATATTATTGGTACACATGAGCATTCAATTAAAAAACATCAACTGTTTCTATGGTTCCCATCAGGCACTCTTTGATATCAATCTAGAGTGTTCTGCTGGTGAGACTATGGTATTACTCGGGCCAAGCGGAGCAGGTAAAAGCTCGTTGTTACGTGTCCTCAATTTATTAGAAATGCCACGTTCAGGCCACTTAAACATTGTGGGTCAGCAATTTGACTTTTCTTCCGCTCCAGATGCGAAAGCGATCCGTGAGCTGCGTCAAAATGTGGGGATGGTATTTCAACAATATAATCTATGGCCTCATTTGAGTGTCATGGACAACTTAATTGAAGCACCTTGTCGCGTATTAAAATTGTCAAAACAAGAAGCGCAAGCAAAAGCCTCTAAACTATTAGAACGCTTACGGTTGTCGCAATTTGCTGACCGCTACCCATTACACTTATCAGGTGGGCAGCAACAGCGTGTTGCGATTGCAAGAGCGCTAATGATGGAACCAAAAGTTTTATTATTTGATGAACCAACCGCTGCACTTGACCCAGAAATCACCGCTCAAGTTGTTGATATCATACGTGAACTATCTGCAACTGGGATTACACAAGTCATCGTTACTCACGAAGTGGAAATTGCGCGAAAAACCGCTAGCCGTGTCGTGTATATGGAAAACGGCCATATAGTAGAACAAGGGGATGCAAGCCATTTCACTGCACCTCAAACAGAAGCATTTGCAAATTATCTGTCACACTAATAGATATAGGATTAAGCAATGAAAAAAATTATATTAGCTGCACTGCTGGGCGCTGTAACCCTATCTGCAACTGCTGCGGAAAAAGAAACTATTCGTTTTGCAACAGAAGCGACTTACGCGCCTTTTGAAATGTTCGATAAGAATAACCAAATCGTTGGCTTTGACGTTGATTTAGCCAATGCAATGTGTGAAAAAATGAATGCAACCTGTACATTTACTCACCAATCTTTCGACAGCTTAATTCCTAGCTTAAAATTCCGTCGCTTTGAAGCATTAATGGCAGGTATCGATATTACCCCTGAGCGCCAACAGCAAGTAGATTTCACTGAGACTTACTACCCTAACTCAGCGGAATTTATTGCCGTTAAAGAAAAAATCAGCTCAATAAACCAATTAAAAGATAAAAAAATTGGCGTACAAAACGGAACCACTCACCAAAAATACATCATGGAACAACATAAAGGGATGACAACCGTTCCTTATGATAACTACCAATCTGCTATTTTAGACTTACAAAATGGCCGTATCGATGCCGTTTTCGGTGATACCGCAGTCGCTGACGAGTGGTTAAAAGGGAAAGGTAATGAAAACTTAGGTGCAGTTGGCGAGAAAGTCACTGATCCACAATACTTCGGTATTGGTTTAGGTATTGCCGTTCGTAAGGGAAATAAAGAGCTGCTGGATAAAATGAATAAAGCCTTAGCAGAAGTTAAAGCAGACGGCACTTATGATGCTATCCACAAAAAATGGTTTCAACAGTAATCGATATAATTAATGAGCAACTTTCTATTTTTAACAAGTGCCGCCGGTATCACCGTCGGCCTTGCTGTTTCTGCGCTGATTTTGGGTTTGGTTCTGGCCATGCTGTTTACTGCATGGGAGTCTGTCCGCTTTAAACCAATTGCCTTTTTAGGGATCTGCTGGGTCACTTTGATCCGCGGTTTACCTGAATTGTTAGTGGTTTTATTTGTCTACTTCGGTACATTGCAATTCATCAATCTACTCGGTGATGGTTTTGAACTGAACCTCGGTTTTTGGCAAACCACCATCCAAATCGACCCAAGTATTTTCTTTGCTAATAGCGGCGAATTTGACTATACCCCATTTGTTTGTGGCGTTATTGCGCTAGCCTTATTATATGCATCCTATGCATCTCAAACGCTTAGGGGCGCATTGAAAGCCGTCCCTTATGGTCAGTGGGAAGCAGGTTTTGCATTAGGTTTAACAAAGCGCACGATCTTCTTTCGGTTTATCATGCCACAGATGTGGCGCCATGCCCTTCCAGGGCTAGGTAACCAATGGCTGGTATTATTGAAAGACACCGCATTAGTTTCACTCATCAGCGTCAATGATTTGATGTTACAAACTAAAACCATCGTTAACCGTACTCAGGAACCGTTTACTTGGTATGCCATTGTCGGTTTGATTTACCTTGCAATTACGTTAGTCAGCCAGCTAGTCCTAAAGCGTATTGAGCTACGTACCACCCGCTTTGAGCGAGGTGAATCGAAATGATAGATTTAATATTAAAAATATTACCGGGACTTCCAACCAGTTTGTCTCTGACGTTTAGCGCACTCATTGTGGCTTTTCTGTTAGCCATATTATTCACCCTAATTTTGTCGCTAAAAACGCCAGTGATCTCTCAAGCAGTGAAGGTCTACATTACACTGTTTACTGGTACGCCGTTATTGGTACAATTTTTCTTAATTTATAACGGCCCAAGCCAATTTAAATCTTTGCAAGATTATCCTATGCTGTGGGAGGTTATTTCCACACCCTGGGTCTGTGCAATGGTAGCCTTAGCTTTAAATAGTGCAGCTTATTCCACTTTATTATTCCACGGCGCAGTTAAAGCCATTCCCTCAGGTCAATGGCAGTCTTGCCAAGCCCTTGGGATGAGTAAAATGCAAACCATGCGAATTATTTTGCCTTATGCCTTCAAACGCTCGTTATCGTCCTATTCCAACGAAGTGGTATTAATTTTCAAAAGTACCTCACTGGCCAGTACCATTACCATGCTAGATGTCATGGGATACAGCCAGCTTATCTTTGGTCAAACATGGGATGTCATGGCATTTGTTGCTGCGGGTATTATTTATTTAGTGGTCAATGCAATCTTAACTATTTTAATGCGTTTAATTGAACGCAAAGCATTGGAATTTGAGCACAGAGGCTAACTTTATCTCAACTTAGATGGCTTAAAAAATAGAAAGCTTGGTATTAATACCAAGCTTTTTTATACAATTGACTAATTAGTTACCCGTTGTAATAAGGTCAATACCTCATAATGAGACGTATGAGGGAACAAATCAAACAACTGCACCTTACATACGTGATACCCCGTTAACAACTGTAAATCTTGCGCCATGGTTTGCGCGTTACAGCTAGAATACAGGATATATTCAGGCTGCATATGAGTAAGGTAATCGCATAATTCTTTACCAATCCCTCGACGTGGTGGATTGACTAAAATAAGCTGCGGGATATCTTGATTCGCTGTAGCAAAACGCGTTGAATCGAGGGCTTTAAACTCAACATGCTTTAATCCAAGTTCATTCGCTGATTGCTGTGCGCTCGCAATCGCTGGAGCACTGATTTCTATCCCCGTTAAATAGGTTGTTTTTTCTGCACAATGCAAACCAAACCCACCCACACCACAGAACAGATCCCACAAGCTATGTATATCTAACGCTCTAACCCACTCCCTAGCCGTTTGGTATAATTTTGCAGCCACAACAGGGTTAGTTTGGAAAAAGCTTTGTGGGCGAATAAACAACGGCACTTGATTGAACTCTTCACGTAGTGTTTGCGCTTTCGTCAGAAAAATTTCCTGCTCACCTTCCAGTATCGCCATATGCACTGGCTGAATATTGGCAGTAATCACCTCAAGTTGTGGCAACTGTGCTTGTAGCCACGGGAGAGCATTTCTTAATTGCTCAATTTTTTTCTCTGAGCGCAAAACAAACCGTAGCATGAATTTTCCAGAGTGATGACTTTGGGTTAATAATAGGTATTTTAATTCACCGCGTTTGCGCTCAATGTTATAAGGCGTCAGGCCAGCCCTAGCGATAAAAGGAATTAAAGATGCGAATACGTCAGAAAACTCAGCTGGGTATAAAGGACAGTCAGTCAGGTCAACGCCCTGTCCATCATGGCCGATAATACCTAAAACAGGTTTTTCAACACTACCACTAACCACCATTTTGGCTTTATTGCGAAAAGCCATCAGTGGCCCTGTGGCTGGAGGCTGAAATAGAGAGATATCAATAGCTGGCAAAAGAGCCTGTAGTTGGCTCTGTTTTTCAATAACTTGCTGTTCAGGCGTTAATGTCAACCATTGGCATGAATGGCACTGCCCTGCGGCATATTTTTCACAGTGCATAACAGAGACTTAGTGGATAATTATCGAAGGTTTGTCGTCAAGGGAATGCTCAGAGTCTTCATCAACATTGTCATCATCTTCGCTGAAATCATCCTGACTCGCATACAGCAAATTATTGCTAAAGATTTCAAATACAATGGCTGAAATTTGGTCTTCTGCTTGCTGTAAAAAATGGCCGAATTGACGATACGTCATCCCTGCTTCTAATGAAAATGATTGGCTAACAATCAATTTAGGCAAGTTTTCATTGTTTATTTCAAGGAAAACTTTCGCTGTTAATGAGCTGGCATTGATTTGGCTGATATTCGCCACTAACGTCACAATCGCTGTCGGTTTAAGCTCAGCTAATGCAGATAACACCAAAACATTATTTAAAATATCGAGCTTCGCATCAAAAATACCGTCGATATTTTGCATATGAGGTAAATGTAATGCAGAGCAGGAATCACACTCGAAATAAGAGGTTTTGAGTTGGTCTAGCCATTCACGTAGCTTAGTGATGTCAGGGTAACAAATAGAATCCATGGGCAATAACCTTCTTCAACTCAAAATAGTCGTGCAATATCGATTTGTTAGGGTTTTGGCACATTTCCCCCTAACGAAAAAAACGAATAATTCTCACATATTGTAGGGCGAAACACCAGTAAAACTGCGCTTAATCTACTTATTCATCAGGTTTATTATCTGCAGAGTCTGACTTTTTAGATGCGCTCTTTTCTGGCTGTTTATGATCAATACCCAAAAAACTCAGACCATGAATTGCTCGCCAGACAATGTTGATCATTGCAGGCACCAAACAACCAATACCGACCATAATCATGCTCACGATCACCCCTGACTGCATTAAAGGCTCTGGCAGTGTGATGTAGTCATTTAGTGCTAACAAAACAATAATAAGCAGAATGATCCCCACACCTTCTAACACGATAATGGGCTTTGGCATATCAGCCAATGAACGCATTGTCCCTTTAGATTGAGGTTTATGACTCATTCTTTTTCTCCTCTCATTATTGTGTCTCTTTCTCAAACTGTGAATTATATGCCATACCTATAGGTATAACAGGAAAATTCGACTTTTATTTCATAAGTTATATAGGCATAGTATTGAGCATTGCAATTAGAATCTGAGCTCAAGATAAAAAGGAGATACTATGTATACTGTTATTTTTGGTCGTCCTAGCTGCCCATACTGTGTTCGTGCAAAAGAACTCGCTGAAAAACTGAAAAATGAGCGTGAAGATTTTGACTACCGCTATGTTGATATTCAAGCTGAAGGTATTTCTAAAGAAGATTTATCTAAAACTGTCGGTAAACCTGTTGAAACCGTTCCACAAATATTCATTGATGAGCAACACATCGGTGGGTGCACAGATTTCGAAGCTTACGCTAAAGAAAATTTGAATCTATACAAGTAATTAGTCACATCCGTTTTTCATCCCAACAAGCAAAGTTGTTCACTTATTTATAGGTGTTAACACTTTGCTTGTTCTTTTTGTGCTATTTAAGCCAAATTTAATAAAAATATTGCACTTTTTTTCATCTAAGTGAGAACTTTCTTTTTTAGACGGGGTCTTAATTAGTGCCACTGCTTTTCTTTGATGTCCCCATATTGAGGAGCCCGATAGCCAACTGTTTGTTTTCATGCTATCGGGTTTTTTGTTTCTAACGGCTGGGTTCGCCTTGCAATGTAATGATTAACCTACGCTTTCCACCATGATTTCTATGTTCACATAAATAAATCCCCTGCCACGTTCCCAAATTTAAACGCCCTTTCGTAATCGGAATCGTTAAACTTGCACCCAATAAACTGCTTTTTAGGTGCGCAGGCATATCATCACTTCCTTCATAATCATGCTTATAATAAGGCTCATTTTCAGGAACAGCCTGATTAAAAAAACTCTCGAAGTCTTCTCTGACAGTGTAATCCGCATTTTCATTGATCGTTAAAGATGCCGATGTATGTTGAATAAAAATATTGGCTAAACCAACCTTAATTAAGCTAAGTTCAGGAAGCTGCTTGAGAATTTCTTCTGTCACTAAATGAAACCCTCTTACTTTTGCGCTAAGTTGTATCTCTTTTTGCCACCACATCACTTCTTCTCCCTTTTACTTATCTAAGTCTGTTACTGCACTAAATAATTATTGAGTAATAGTTAAACCGCAAGTAAATTTGTCGCACAAAGCTTTCAATAATAAGACAAAGGGACTTTACCTGCTCATTAAGAAACTTTAATCTCCCTTTAATACCTATTCTGTCTTACTAACTATCTGTCCGAGGTACTGAACTGTGCTGGAACAACTTAACCTTGATCTATTCAATTTGATCAATGCTACTCCAGAAACTGCAAGTGGAACCATTGCTGTAGCTAACGTGATTGCAAAACGCTTAATTCTGTTATTTCCACTATTTACTGTTGCTTGTTGGTTTTGGGGCGCCCAGCCAAATATGACTCGCCAACGTGCCTTTGCCTGCAAAGCGGCCATTGCTATTGTCATTGGTTTAGCAATTTCGTGGTTAGTAGGCTATTTCGCGCCGCATGACCGCCCATTTGTCATGGGAATTGGCACCAATTTCTCTGAACATAAAGCCACGCCTTCATTCCCGAGCAACCATGGCACGATTGTCTTTACATTCGCTTTCGCGTTTCTTTTCTGGCTAAGGACCTGGGTAGGGCTTGTCATGATGATCCCCGCTATTGTCATTGCTTGGTCGCGTATTTACCTCGGTGTTCACTGGCCTTTAGATATGGCAGGCGCCTTTATACTTGCGATTGTCGCATGCGGTTTGGCTCAAATTCTCTGGTCTATTGGTGCGAATAAAATTCAATCACCTATTACTCAGCTATATAGTTTCATTTGTGCCCCTCTTATTCGTAAAGGTTGGTTTCAGCCATAACAACCTATATCCAAATACTGGCATTAATTAATGCCAGTTCATTTCCCATGATAAAAACTGAGCTAGATCAAAGTTTCTGTTTATTTTTATATTCAGCATTAAAATCTTTTTGAAGTTATCAATAAAATTATTAAAACAATCAGTTAACAAATATTTTGTTACCTATTTTAATTATTTTTTTCGTTGCGAAAAAAGTGGCAAATATAAGCATGAAAAAAATTCAAATTAATTAATATATAGCACTATCTCTTCCAACTCCCAAACTAATTAATCACGCAAAGAATCATTCTAAAAACCAAAATAATAACCATAATTATCAACATATTACTGAGAAATAAAATCGACTGAATCGTACTTCCATTACAGTACAGTTCAATATTTATATTGATATGGATGATATTTTAATCAGCTCAATTTTAATCATTAATATAATAATATTTTTTCAGCAGAATTTAATTCTGTCAAAAATTAAGAAAATTTAAACTTATTTAATTAGCATTTAGCCTCTAATAAAAGCAAGCCTAACGCAAATTTCCTTAACATTTTTATAAAATATGATTATCTATCGCAATCTAAGGAGATATTTCTCTTTTGAGATAATGATCACGGCATTTTATTCTGGTAAACTATAAATTCACACCCTCAAAATCCACTTTTAAAAATTTATGATAAAAATGCAAAACTGATTGAAAATAAATTTAGACCTAATATTAGTTTTATTTCCAATCAGATTGTTACGCAAAAGAAAACAATTGTTATTGAGTAATTGTTCGTACCAAAAGATTAAAAGTTCGTAATGCATTTGCCGTTACGCTAAATGATTTTTTTTGACTTATATTTTCGGAGACTATTATGGATGCAACAAAAGTTGGTTCCATCGACAAAACAGCCTCGCAAACAGTAACTAGCAATGCTTGGCGCAAAACTGACACAGTATGGATGCTGGGTTTATATGGTACAGCTATCGGTGCTGGGGTACTGTTTTTGCCCATCAACGCAGGTATGAGTGGTTTATTACCTGTTTTACTGATGCTGGTATTAGCCTTCCCAATGACATTTTTTGCTCACCGTGGGTTAACACGCTTCGTTCTGTCTGGTTCAAAACCGGACGGTGATATTACTGAGGTCGTGGAGGAGCATTTTGGTCGCACAGCAGGTAACTGGATCACCCTACTCTACTTCTTTGCTATTTATCCTATTCTTCTTGTTTATGGTGTTTCCATTACCAATAACGTAAATAAATTCTTAACCGAATTATTAGGCGTTGGCGCACCACCACGCTGGCTACTTGCCTTGATCCTTGTAGGCGGAGTGATGGCGATTGTGGCATTCGGTGAGAAATACATCGTAAAAGTCATGAGTATGTTAGTGTTTCCATTTATCGCCGTGCTGGTTGCATTCTCACTGTATATGATCCCACATTGGTCTGGTGATGTACTGAATACATTAACTTGGGAAGGTATCACTGAAGCAACAAAAAATACCGGCGGACAAAGCATCTGGGTCACTATTTGGCTGACAATCCCAGTGATGGTATTCGCATTTAACCACTCGCCGATTATTTCTGCTTTCTCCGTTGCAAAACGTGAAGAATACGGTGATGCAGCTGAACAAAAATGTTCACGAATTCTTGCTTCTGCACACATTCTGATGGTGCTGACCGTTATGTTCTTCGTGATCAGCTGTGTCTTTACCTTATCTTCAGCAGATCTTGCACAAGCTAAAGCACAAAATATCAGTATTCTTGACTACCTGTCTGGCTATTTTGACCAGCCATTCATCAAATATGCAGCTGCAATCATTGCCTTTATCGCAATTATTAAATCTTTCCTAGGTCACTACTTAGGCGCACGTGAAGGTTTCAATGGCTTGGTTGAGCGTGCTTACCGTGCAAAAGGTAAAACAATTGATGTTCGCAAGTTAAACCGTGGTACTGCTATCTTCATGTTAGTCACAACATGGATAGTAGCAACATTAAACCCAGGTGTGCTAGATATCATCGAGAGCCTCGGTGGCCCAGTAATCGCAATTTTACTGTTCTTAATGCCAATGTATGCAATTAGCAAAGTACCTGCGATGCGTAAATACTCAGGTAAAATCAGTAATATATTTATTGTAATTATGGGTCTGGTCGCTATCTCTGCGGCAACATATAAGTTATTCTTCTAATTGAAGCCACTAGGTAGCGTCCTAAATGGAAGCTACCTAATTTCAATGACTTTCTACAAAAGGAAGCACTGAATATGATTAGTGTATTTGATATCTTCAAAATTGGCATCGGCCCTTCAAGTTCCCATACCGTCGGCCCAATGAAAGCGGGCAAACAATTTGTTGACGACCTTATCCAGCAAGAAATACTCACTCGCACAACACGAATTGCAGTTGATGTTTATGGTTCGCTCTCTTTAACAGGTAAAGGCCATGCAACGGATATGGCAATTATTATGGGCCTTGCGGGTAACTTACCGGATACCATTGATATTGACGCTATTCCTGCTTTTATGCGTAATGTTGAGCAAACTGAAAGGCTCTCCCTTGCTCATGGGCAACATGAAGTTGATTTCCCTACTGAAGGTGGCATGAATTTTCATACTACCAACCTACCGCTCCATGAAAATGGAATGAGTATTACAGCATTCAGTGGTGATGATGTTATTTACAGCAAAAATTACTATTCTATCGGCGGTGGTTTTATTGTCGATGAAGAACATTTTGGCCAGTCAGACGAAAATGCCGTTCAAGTCCCTTATCCATTTAAATATGCGGCTGACCTGCAAAAACACTGTAAAGAAACTGGTTTATCGCTTTCCGCACTCGTGATGCAGAATGAATTAGCATTGCGTAGTAAAGAAGAAATTCAGCAATATCTCTCATCCATATGGGATGTGATGAAAGCGGGTATTGAGCGCGGTGTCACAACTGAAGGCTTATTACCCGGCCCATTGCGTGTTCCTCGTCGTGCAGCGGCTCTACGTCGCCAATTGGTCACAACAGATAGCACTAATATGGACCCAATGGCGGTAATAGACTGGATCAACATGTATGCCCTTGCTGTTAACGAAGAAAATGCAGCGGGTGGTCGTGTTGTAACAGCGCCAACTAACGGTGCTTGTGGCATTATACCTGCCGTTTTAGCTTACTATGATAAATTCATTCGCCCGGTGAATGAAAATTCCTATACCCGTTATTTTTTAGTTTCCGGTGTCATTGGTGCGTTATATAAAATGAATGCGTCAATTTCTGGTGCAGAAGTCGGTTGCCAAGGGGAAGTGGGTGTTGCTTGTTCGATGGCCGCTGCGGGATTAGCCGAGCTAATGGGCGGTAGCCCTGAGCAAGTCTGTATTGCGGCAGAGATTGCCATGGAGCATAACTTAGGCTTAACCTGTGACCCTGTTGGTGGACAAGTACAAGTACCTTGTATTGAACGTAATGCCATTGCTTCCGTTAAAGCCGTCAATGCAGCCCGTATGGCACTGCGTCGCGTCAGTGACCCACGAGTTTGCCTCGATAAAGTCATTGAAACCATGTATGAAACGGGTAAAGACATCAACGCTAAGTATCGTGAAACCTCCCAAGGCGGCTTAGCGATTAAACTGGCTCACTGCGAATAGTTTGTGTCTTAATCTCCTCGATAAAAATGCCTGCTAATGCAGGCATTTTTGTGTTCACATCATTTTCTACTTAATCAATCATTAACCGAAAATGGCACTCCACCAGCCGCTAATCGTTTTCATGATATAATCCCAAATACGGCCGAAAAACCCGGCTTCCTCAACGGCACTTTTTGCGACTAAAGGGTGCTGTTCGATGACTTCATCATTAAGAATAAAGTTAATCGTACCTACCGCTTGGTTCTTAGCCAGTGGCGCTTCAAGTGAATCATTGGTCAGTTGAATATCCACTTTTAAGTTTTGCAGCTGCCCTTTAGGAATAGTAACAGAAACATCATCGGCAACACCTAAATCAACTTCTGAAATATCACCAAACCAAACGCGTTGTTTTTTCAGTGTAGCATCAGCCTTAATTGGCGTGACAGTTTCAAAGAATCGGAAGCCCCATGTCAGTAATTTTTCACTTTCAGAAAAACGTACACGGTCACTTGGCGCCCCCAACACGACTGAAATCAAGCGCATATCACCTTCTGTTGCAGAGGCGACTAAGTTATGGCCTGCTCCACTCGTGTGCCCAGTTTTTACGCCATCCACTTTTAAATTTTGGTTCCATAACAGACGATTACGGTTTGGTTGACGAATTTTATTAAAGGTAAATTCTTTTTCCTTGTGTAGTGCGTATTCATCAGGCACATCGCGGATCATTGCTTGGGTTAACAATGCCATATCCCGCGCTGTACTGTATTGCCCTTCTGAATCTAGGCCATGAACCGTTTTAAAATGGGTATTTTTCAAACCAATCTTTTGCACATACTGATTCATTAGACTCACAAATGAGTCTTGGCTCCCTGCAACATAATCAGCAAGGGCGATACTGGCATCATTCCCTGACTGGATCACAATCCCTTTATTTAGATCCAACACAGAAACACGGTCTTTAGGCTTTAGAAACATCAAAGAGGAGCCTTTAAGAACAGGGTTACCCGTCGCCCAAGCATCTTCCCCTACTGTGACCATGTCTTGTGGCGTGATTTTCCCTGCATTGACGGCCTGGCCAATCACATAGCTGGTCATAATTTTTGTTAAACTGGCGGGGTCTAAACGTTCATCTGGATTTCCAGAAGCTAAAACTTTACCGCTATTATAATCCATCAAAACAAACGCTTTTGCATCGACTTGAGGAGCAACCGGTGTCTGCGCCGCATAAGCACTGGAACTTACGGCAACCAAAAGACTCAACCCAATTCCAGCTCGGCGGGTTTTTAAAGACAACATTTTCTTACTCATCGGTTATTCCTTCACTTAATTCTGTACATTTAAATTACTGTCATTGACTCAACATCACTAAACGAGAACCCATCGCTGTGACAAAATTTGATAACTAGACCTAATATAAGACTTTAATTTCACTGAGGCCACTGATAACAAATAAACATTTGCCTCTGAGTAAATTTAATCTATCTTAACCATGGTCGATGCCAAAAAATCAATTTAGGAGACTGCCATGTTAACTGTTTGGGGACGCGTCAACTCTTCCAATGTCAAAAAAGTACTTTGGTGCTTAGAAGAATTAAATATCGCTTACAATCAAAAAGATGTGGGTGGCCCATTTGGTGGGCTAGATACACCTGAATATATAAAAATGAATCCAAACAGCACAATTCCAACTCTACAGGATGATGACTTTGCGCTGTGGGAATCGAATGCGATTTTACGTTACCTTACGGAAAAATTTGATCATTCTCACTTATTACTCGCACAAGACCTACAAGAACGAGCGGCCGCTGATAAATGGATGGATTGGAGTGGTGCTAATTTATTCGACCACATTAAACAGATGATGAACAAAATTGTTCGTGTCCCAGAAGCAGATAGAGACCCAGAACAAGCTAAAATTATTTATGGCAATATCAACCGGTTACTAACCATTGCTGATAATGCATTAGCTAACCAAGCCTATTTCAGTGGTAACAAATTTGGTATCGCTGACATTGCTATCGCACCACTATTTTACCCTTGGCATGAAATTGTCACGCAGCGCCCTGAATTTAAAAATTTGGAGCGCTGGTACCAGCAACTGACCACACGCCCTGCGTTCCAAAAAATTGTCATGATCCCAATTAAATAATCACAGGGTCATATTCATCAAACTTGGGTTTGGGTACTGGTATTCAAACCCGAGTTCTTGGCAAATTTTATTACCGTTAATGACTTTTCCCGCTAACGCATTCTCTTCCTCAATAAACTCAGGCGGAACTAGCCCGATAGATTGTGCTGCATGAGTATAAAATTCGGCTCGTGTTGGGTGGACTGGCGCACAGAGGTTATAAATATGTCCCCCTTGCGGTTGCTGGAGCAATAATAAAATGGCGGCAATCACATCATCTTGATGCACCATATTCACAGGTTGGTTTGCCCCTTTCACCCCGGTTTTCCCCGCTAAAAAACGCCCTGCATGTCGTTTTTCACCAACTAATCCCGCTAATCGCAGAATATCCACCGATATGTTCGGTAACTGATGCAACCACTGCTCTGTCGCCACCAAGGCTTTAGCTGATTCCGTCACTCCATCCAATGGGCTATTTTCAGCCATTTCGCCATTTTGTTCCCCATAAACTGCCGTAGATGATGTGAAAATAACTTTAGGCACCTGAAATGCTATCGCGCTATTTACCAGTGCTTCAACCGCGGTCACATAGTATTCAGTATTAATTTTAGATGGAGGTAGCAAAATGATGATAGCATCACTTTGTTCCATCAATTGTGCTAAATCATCGTCATCACATTCAAGTTCTGGGGTTAATTTCAATGCATAGCACTCTATTCCTACCGCTTGAGCGGCTTCAATACCATCTGGTGTTGTTTTAGTTCCAACCACATGAATGCCTTGAGACAATAAGGCCTGAGCAAGGGGCAACCCAACCCACCCTAACCCGATGATAGTGACTTTCTTCATATGATAACTCCCCAATCGTTCAACTGACTGAAATTAATCACAGAGTAGCTGAAAACCATAAAACTTCCGAATACAATTTCTGAGGGATTTATCACTATAAAAAGTGAACAACTAATTATTATTGGTTATTTTTAAAAAAAAGGTTGCATTCATAGGGGGAAATCGGATAGGTTGAATACCAATGAGTATTTAGTTAGCACAATGAATGTTTAGTCATTCACTTAAATAACAGAACGGAAGACATTATGAATCGTATTTCACGCAACCATCATCATCACCATCATCCTGACTAGTCTTTCGGGCGATGTGTGCTGGAAGACGTTCAACGAATCTTCCGGTGGCTGAAATGCGAATTGAGAGAACCCTCGGAAGATAATCTTCCGAGGGTTTTTTTATTCTTGAACAAAGAGTTACTAAACAAAAAATTTTAAAGGGATAAGGGTAAAGTCATGTTGGATAAATCACGTTTACGTATTGCAATACAGAAATCAGGTCGTCTGAGTGAAGAATCAAGAGAGTTACTTTCTCGCTGTGGCATCAAAATCAATTTACAACAACAACGTTTGATTGCTTATGCAGAAAATATGCCTATTGATTTACTTCGCGTTCGTGATGACGATATTCCAGGGCTGGTCATGGACGGTGTCGTTGACTTAGGGATCATCGGTGAAAACGTTCTTGAAGAAGAGTTATTGAATCGTCGTGCTCAAGGTGAAAACCCACAATACAAAACACTACGTCGCCTCGATTTTGGTGGGTGCCGCTTATCTCTCGCTGCCCCATTAGATTTCAACTATACCGGCGCAGAGTGCTTAAATGGCTCACGTGTTGCAACCTCCTATCCACACTTGTTAAAACGCTATTTCGACCAAAAAGGCATTCAATTTAAATCATGTCTGTTAAATGGTTCCGTCGAAGTCGCTCCGCGCGCTGGCCTTTCCGACGCCATCTGTGACCTCGTCTCTACAGGTGCAACACTTGAAGCAAACGGCCTAAAAGAAGTGGAAGTCATCTACCGTTCTAAAGCCTGTTTAATTCAACGCGATGGCGAAATGTCGCCTGAAAAACAACAGCTTATTGACCGTATGATGACCCGTATCCAAGGTGTCATCCAAGCGCGTGAGTCCAAATACATCATGTTGCACGCGCCAAGTGAAACACTCGAAGAAATCATTGCCTTACTGCCGGGTGCTGAACGCCCAACTATTTTACCGTTAGCAGGCGAACAAAGCCGTGTGGCGATGCACATGGTGAGCTCAGAAACGCTATTCTGGGAAACCATGGAAAAACTCAAAGCGTTAGGGGCAAGCTCTATTCTTGTCCTGCCAATTGAAAAAATGATGGAGTAAGCCGTCATGAAAATGGGATTTAACCAACCTGTTCGCTGGTCGGCTTGTAACCAAGAGCAGCAAAGCGCTTTGCTGCTGCGCCCTGCAATAGCGGCTTCTGGTAGCATTAGTACTGCGGTTAGCCAAATTATTGACCAAGTCCGTAACGAGGGCGATACCGCCCTCAAAGCACTGAGCCGTCGTTTCGATAAAACTGAAGTCGAAACGGTGCGTGTTCCTGCAAATGCTGTTGACGCAGCAGAGGCTCGTCTTGGTGATGAAATCAAAACAGCAATGAAAACAGCGATTGGCAACATTCGTCGTTTTCACGAAGCCCAAAAACCCACTCCGATTACAGTGGAAACACAGGCAGGCGTCGTGTGCCAACAAGTCACGCGCCCAATAGATGCAGTCGGTTTATATATTCCAGGGGGGTCGGCCCCTCTGTTATCAACGGTCATGATGTTGGGAACCCCTGCGAATATCGCTGGCTGTCGCAAAATCATTTTATGTTCACCTCCACCTATTGCCGATGAAATTTTGTATGCAGCGAAACTGTGCGGCATCAGCGATATTTTCCAAGTAGGTGGTGCGCAAGCGATTGCTGCAATGGCATTTGGTACCCAAAGCATTCCTGCGGTTGATAAAATTTTTGGCCCCGGTAATGCCTATGTCACTGAAGCAAAACGCCAAGTCAGCCAAAGCCATGATGGAGCAGCCATTGATATGCCTGCGGGTCCTTCCGAAGTGTTGGTCATTGCTGATAACGGTGCAAACCCCGCATTTACCGCATCTGATTTGCTATCTCAAGCAGAGCATGGCCCTGATTCACAAGTTATTTTATTAACTGACGATGAAAGCTTTGCCCAACGCGTGATTGAAGAAACAGAAAAACAATTAGCGCAACTTTCACGTGCAGAAATAGCGAGAGAAGCCCTAAGTGCCAGCCGTGTCATCATCGCTGACTCCATCGCTCAATGCGTTGAAATTAGCAACCGTTATGGCCCTGAGCACTTAATACTGCAAACTCGCAATGCCGATGACCTGGTCGATGCTATCACAAGTGCCGGCTCTGTGTTTGTTGGCGACTGGTCGCCAGAGTCGGCTGGCGACTATGCATCAGGCACCAATCACGTATTGCCTACTTATGGATATACCTCAACCTATTCAAGCCTTGGGCTCGCTGATTTTATGAAGCGAATGACAGTCCAAAAGCTGTCAAAGCAAGGCTTATTAGGCTTAGCCGACACCATCGAAACGTTAGCTCAAGCAGAGCAACTCACGGCTCATAAAAATGCCGTTACCTTACGCGTTAACGAACTAAAAAAACAAAATCAGGAGTAAGTCATGAGCCAACCATTTAATGCCGCCAGTCTTGCACGTGAAAATGTTAAAACCATGACACCTTATATGTCTGCACGACGTCTAGGGGGAAATGGAGACGTTTGGCTCAATGCCAATGAATACCCGATTGCACCTGATTACCAATTCAGTGAACGTAACCTTAACCGTTACCCTGAATGCCAACCGGTTGCGGTGATCAATAACTATGCGGCTTATGCCAAAGTTAAACCAGAACAAGTGCTCGTTTGCCGTGGGGCCGATGAGTCCATTGAGTTGCTGATCCGCGCATTTTGTGAACCAGGCAAAGATGCGGTAATGTTTTGCCCGCCAACCTATGGCATGTACAGCGTCAGTGCAGAAACCTTTGGTGTTGAACAAAAGAAAATCATGGCGTTGCCAGACTGGGCATTAAACGTTAATGCGATCCGTGAAAATCTATCCAATACCAAACTGATTTATATTTGCAGCCCGAATAACCCAACAGGCAATATCATCGACAATAAAGATTTACGCGAAGTGCTAGATATGGCTGCGGGCCGTGCGTTAGTCGTCGTCGACGAAGCCTATATTGAGTTCTGCCCACAATACAGTGTAGCAAGCTGGTTAGCACAATATCCAAACTTGGTCATTTTAAGAACCTTATCCAAAGCCTTTGCATTGGCCGGTTTACGTTGTGGTTTCACCTTAGCCACCCCTGAAGTAATTGAAGTGCTATTAAAGGTTATCGCCCCTTATCCTTTATCAACCCCTGTTGCGATGATTGCAGCTCAAGCTCTTGAACCACAAGGCATTGAGACAATGAAAAGCCGCGTAACAACGATAACAGAAAACCGTATTGCACTTCGTGAAGCGCTGCGCGACTTATCGGTGGTTGAACACGTTTATCCGAGTGAAACTAACTATATTTTGGTACGTTTTACCGATGGTAATAAAGTGTTTAAAGCCCTGTGGGACCAAGGCATTATTTTACGTGACCAGAGCAAACAACCCGGTCTCATTAATTGCCTGCGTATTACTGTTGGGACAGAAATAGAAAATACCCGTGTTATTGAAGCTATTGCAGCACTTTGCTAATTAGGAATGACTCATGAGCCAGAAAATTTTATTTATCGACCGTGATGGAACATTAATTACCGAGCCGCCAACCGACTTCCAAGTTGATAGCTTAAGTAAACTCGCCTTTGAAAAGGCGGTTATTCCTAGCTTACTTGCTCTGCAAAAAGCCAATTACCGCTTAGTGATGATAACCAATCAAGACGGCTTAGGCACCGATAGCTTCCCAACCGCAGATTTCGAGCCACCGCATAATTTAATGATGCAGGTATTTGAGTCCCAAGGCGTTAAATTTGATGAAGTGTTAATTTGCCCACATAAGCCTGAAGATAACTGCGTTTGTCGTAAACCTAAGCTCCAGTTAGTCGAACGCTATTTAGATAGCAACGTGTTAGATAGCGAAAATAGCTATGTGATTGGTGACCGTGAAACAGACATTCAACTCGCTAAAAACATGGGTATCAAAGGGTTACGTTATAGCCCAACAGAACTTGACTGGGAAGCTATCACCCAGCAATTAACTAAACGCGACCGCCATGCACTGGTCAAACGCGTCACAAAAGAAACCAATATTCAAGTCGAAGTCTGGCTGGACCAAGAAGGCGGCAGCAAGATTAGCACTGGCGTGGGCTTCTTTGACCATATGTTAGACCAAATCGCGACTCACGGTGGTTTCCGGTTAAACATTGAGGTCAATGGCGACTTGTTTATCGATGACCACCACACCGTTGAAGATACCGGTCTTGCACTAGGTGAAGCGCTGAAAGTGGCACTTGGAGATAAACGCGGTATCGCACGTTTTGGTTTCGTTCTCCCAATGGATGAATGCCAAGCGCGCTGCGCGCTGGATATTTCTGGCCGCCCACACCTTGAATACAAAGCCGAGTTTAAATACCAACGCGTCGGTGACTTAAGCACAGAAATGATTGAGCACTTCTTTAGCTCGCTTTCCTATGCGATGGGCTGCACGTTACACCTGAAAACCAAAGGGAAAAACGATCACCACAAAGCAGAGAGCTTATTTAAAGTTTTCGGCCGCACACTGCGCCAAGCAATTCGTGTTGAAGGGGATACGTTACCTAGCTCGAAAGGGGTTCTGTAATGAACGTTGTCATCCTTGATACCGGCTGTGCAAATTTAGCCTCTGTAGCCTATGCGGTAAAACGCCTAGGCTATGACCCTGTGGTGAGCCGCGATACCAACACCATTTTACAAGCCGACAAAGTCTTTTTGCCCGGTGTCGGTACGGCTAGCGCAGCCATGGAAAAGCTGACTGAACGCGAATTAGTACCGTTAATCAAAGCACTGACCCAACCAGTATTAGGTATCTGTTTAGGTATGCAATTACTCGGTTCTTTTAGTGAAGAAGGCCAATCTACGGTGCCACTACTGGGGTTAATTGATAGCCCTGTACAAAAAATGGATGCCAATGGGCTTCCTGTTCCACATAGCGGCTGGAACCAAGTCAAAGCGCTAGCAGGAAACCCACTGTTTCGGGATATCCCAGATAACGCCTATTTCTATTTTGTACACAGTTATTCGATGCCAATTTCCAGTCATACCATTGCGCAAACTCAGTATGGCAATCCGTTTAGCAGCGCAGTGAATTGCGATAACTTCTATGGTGTCCAATTTCACCCAGAACGTTCTGGCACCGCAGGCTCACGCTTGATTCAAAACTTTTTGGAGATGTAATTACCATGATCATTCCTGCATTAGATTTAATTGATGGCACGGTGGTGCGGTTGCACCAAGGGGATTACGCCAAGCAAACTGATTATGGCAATGACCCGCTCCCACGTTTGCAGCAATATGAAAAAGAAGGAGCAAAATTATTGCACCTCGTGGATTTAACGGGAGCTAAAGACCCACAAAAACGCCAAATTTCACTACTCAAAAAATTATTAGCAGGCGTCAGTGTTCCAGTACAAGTTGGTGGTGGTATTCGTACCGAAGAAGATGTTAAAGCCTTACTGGAAGCTGGAGCGACCCGTGTTGTCATTGGCTCAAAGGCTGTCACTAAGCCTGAGCTGGTCAAAACGTGGTTTGAGACCTATGGTGGCGAAGCCATTGTCCTTGCCTTAGACGTACGTATTAATGACCAAGGCATAAAAGAAATCGCCATTAGCGGTTGGCAGGAGAATTCAAATCTAACGTTAGAACAAGCCATTGAAATATATCGTCCTTATGGCTTAAAACATGTCCTTTGTACGGATATTTCCAAAGATGGAACATTGGCGGGTTCTAATGTGAATTTATACCAAGAAATTAGCCAAAAATTCCCTGATATTGCTTTTCAAGCATCGGGCGGTATTGGTGATTTAAATGATATCGCGGCTATTCCGCCATCTGGTGCAGCTGGCGTAATTGTTGGCCGTGCATTATTAGAAGGTAAATTCACCGTTGCGGAGGCAATCAAATGTTGGCAAAACGCATAATTCCTTGTTTGGACGTTCGCGACGGCCAAGTGGTTAAAGGTGTCCAATTTCGCAATCACGAAATCATCGGTGATATTGTTCCATTAGCACAACGCTACGCCCAAGAAGGCGCAGACGAACTGGTGTTTTATGATATTACCGCCTCTTCTGATGGCCGAGTGGTAGACAAAAGCTGGGTTGCCAAAGTCGCTGAAGTAATTGATATTCCTTTTTGCGTCGCGGGTGGTATTAAAAGTGTCGATGATGCCGCACAAATTCTCTCTTTTGGTGCTGATAAAATTTCCATCAACTCCCCGGCATTATCTGACCCTACATTAATCAGCCGTTTAGCTGAACGCTTTGGCGTACAATGTATCGTTGTTGGTATTGACACTTGGTTTGATGAAAGCACAGGTGAATATCTCGTTTACCAATTTACCGGTGATGAAAAACGTACCACACAAACCACGTGGAAAACCCTTGATTGGGTAAAAGAAGTGCAACAACGTGGCGCGGGTGAAATTGTGTTAAATATGATGAACCAAGATGGTGTACGCCAAGGGTATGATCTACAACAACTCAAGAAAGTCCGCGAAGTCTGCCAAGTGCCCTTGATTGCCTCTGGCGGTGCAGGCGAAAAAGTGCATTTTCTTGATGCCTTCACTGACGCAGGTGTTGACGGTGCTTTAGCCGCTTCTGTATTTCATAAACAAATTATTAATATCGGTGACTTAAAACAATACCTAGCCGAAAACGGAGTTCAAATTAGAGTATGTTAACCACAGAACAATGTAGCCAACTTGCATGGCAAAAAGTCGATAACCTGATGCCTGTTATCGTACAACACGCCGTTTCAGGTGATGTGCTAATGCTTGGGTATATGAACCCTGAAGCATTAAATGTCACCTTAGACAGCCGTAAAGTCACCTTTTTCTCTCGCACAAAGCAACGTTTGTGGACGAAAGGCGAAACCTCCAATAATTTTTTAAATTTAGTGGATATCTACCCAGACTGTGACAGCGATACGCTGCTAGCTCTCGCGTTACCGGATGGCCCAACTTGCCATAACGGCACACAAAGCTGCTTCGCACCCGCACAAAGTGACTGGGGCTTTTTGTTTGAACTAGAAACCTTGCTCAAAGAGCGCAAAACTGCTTCTCCTGAAAGCTCTTATACCGCGCGTTTATATGCAAGTGGTACTAAGCGTATTGCGCAAAAAGTGGGTGAAGAAGGTGTTGAAACCGCATTAGCGGCAACCGTTAATGACCGCGCAGAATTAACCAATGAAGCGGCTGATTTGATGTACCATTTAATGGTATTACTGCAAGACCAAGAACTTGATTTAAGTACGATAATCAAACGATTAAAAGAGCGTCACCAGTAATCGATAAACTGCCAGCCTCGCTGGCAGTTTTATTTTATGGGTGCAAAATATTATCAATTTGTGCATCACTCAGCGAAATCCCAAAAAACTTCAGGTAGAAATCTGCTGTCTCTTGTTTCATATCGATATCCGCAAAGCGCTCTGGGTAAAGAGTTTGCGCTAACCACAGAAACTGTAATGCTTCTTCTGAGGTTTCACGGCACCACCAAAACATCCCTTTTGGGTTGACATACACCTGTTGATTTTTTACCGCGCTAATGGCTTTCCATTGGGAAGACGTTCGGATGATATTGGCATCTTCTTTATTCATTGCAACGATTACATCGGGATTGGCCGCAATAATCGTCTCCAGTAATACCTCACCTGAGTTATTTTTCTTATCCGAAAACCAAGTTTCAGCCACATTTTTGGCTCCCGCCAAATCCATCCAATCTTGATTTAACGAAGGGCGCCCCGAGGTAAATAACGTATTTCCCATACTATGATAAACCCTACGTTTTTCTGCATCTGTTAGCCCGACTAAGCGTTCATTTACCAACCTGACATTACGGTCAAAATAACGTTGATATTCGAGCGCTTTATTTTGTGCATCTGGTCCTAGTTCTTTTGCTGTCGCTTGAACTCTAGCTTGTAAAGCTTGCAATGAATTTGCAGGGTACTCTACAACTTTTACCCCTGCACTTTCCAATATGTCCCGTTGAGGGACTTCCATGCCTTTCGCCACAAACAATAATTGTGTACGCAAAGAAATTATTTGCTCTGGATTTAATTGGTTGCTAATACTGATAACTGGAACATTATCAATATTGGGTAACATTTGACGAAATAGTGGAATTCTTTTCGCTATCACCGATGTACCAACGATTTGCTCGCCATAACCCAACATCATAATAATGGTATTTTGTGCTGGCCACGGTGTTGCAATACGCAACTCGGGGTTATCCGTTTTTGCATTTAACAAGCTACTGACTAGTAGCCCGGCAAGCAAAATAATGGATTGTAAGAAAGTTATTTTTCTCATCTTAATGCCCCTTCTTTACTTCATAATAAAGAAGGGTGCTCCTTACGTTTATTGTTACGACCATTAAAAATCAAATGTGATGGTTGCGCGGACTTCACGGCCAGAGCCTAAGAATGCGCTATTTCCACCACCTTGGCCGTTATTACCTGATGGGAAAATAGACGCCCAATAACGTTCGTCAGTGACATTATCGACAGATAGGCGAATAGTGGTAGGAACCTGGTTGATTTTTGTACTATAGCGAGTTCCTAAATCTAACGTCGTGTAGCTACCAATCCAACTTGAGTTAGTATCATTTGCCGCTCGCTTACCGGTGTAATGTACATTTGCACTGTAAACCAACTCAGGCATAGCTGGCAGCGCATATTCAACTAGCATATTAGCTTGGACTTTTGGAACTCCAACCACTCGTTTGTCCCGAGTGGTTCGAGAGCCTGTGTCTTTCAGTTTAGGGTCTAAAAATGTTATGCCGCTATAAACGTTTAACCCCTGCCACACATGACCTGTAGCGGTTAACTCAAGCCCCCTATTCACTTGCTTACCTTGTTCACGAAACACACTATGACTATCCACATAAGCAAATGGCCGCTCTAAATGAAACAGTGCCGCACCAAGGTTTAAATCAGCCACATCAGCTTTAACCCCAACTTCATATTGCTTACTACGATATGGGTCTAAAGTCTGCCCTTCATTTTTAACGCCTTGTCCTATCGGAGCCGTATCCCCTTCCTCCAATGAGTCTGCATAACTTACATAAGTCATCAATTGTGGGGTAATTTTGTACATCACGGCAGCATTTGGGCTTAACCCTTTGGAATTAGTTTGGCTGGTTTTATGGCTCTGTTTGTCAAAACTACGACTTTCTATCCAACTTTGGCTGAGATAAAACATCGCTGACCATTGTGGGTCAAATGTAACGGTATCGCCGATAGTGATACTTTGTTGACTATTTTCCGCAGATTTATAGCGTGAGCCACCCGTGTAAATTTTACCATTTGCAGGTTCTATCAATGAAGATGGGTGGTACATATTCGTTGAGCCAAGGTCATAAGCCGTAGCAGCTCCCTTTGCACTATAAATAGACCAAACATAACCATTCGTCGCGAATGACAAATCGTGTCCAATAGACCCCGTGTCTACATGGCCATTAAGTGTCACTGAATTACTAAGTACACGAAAACGCCCAGAAGCCGGAGAGTCACGGAGTGAGCGCTTAATATCACCTTTATCATTGACCAACATACTGGTCACCGTGCGCATCGCTCTATCTGCTTGTTGATATCCGACTGCGGCATTCAATGTCCAATCTTCATTAAAATCATGAAGTAAGCGAGTGCTCACTGTATCTGTAGTTAAATCATTCCCCGCAGTGTGCATAGCTAAATTTTTATCTTGCGGATCCGGTGCTTTTGGTAAATTAATTTTAGGGCCATAGCTGAAGCTCCCCACATAACCTTTTTGTACAAAATTATAGTGGCTAGCATTGAGCTGTAACTGTGTCCCCGGTTGAATGTTCCAATCAAAGGCAACAGAAGCCAACTTACGACGTAGAGTGCTATCCTTTAAATTTCCCGTTCCTTCTTCATCCATTAAGTTTAAACGATAACCAAAGCGCTTATCTGTATCAAAATACCCCCCAAGATCAACATGGCCGCTATAGGCATTACGGCTTTGATAACCTAAAGATAAGCGTTGAATATCTTCAGGGCGTTTTGCCGTGAAATTGAACTGACCAGCCGGGCTAGAAGGGCCGTACAAAGACCCCGTGAGACTATTAATAATGTCCACCCTATCCAACATTTCAACCGGAAATGCCGTCGTTGAGACGACATACAAGCCATCTAACCGACTATTAGCTACGACACTTCCTTGCATCCCACGGCTTTGTGGACGTCCCACATCCATACCCCCACGTGCTTGCATTTGGGTACTCGGGGCATATTTAAGTAATTCACTGATACTTTTCGCTTGCTGATTATCAATCATTTCACGACTGATTGTTGTTGTGGAATAGGGAGTATCAATCCAATCCAAATCCCCTAACGGGCCTAAATCAATTTGAGAGGTAAAGAAGCCCGCTCCGGCTTGAGCTTCTGTTGTGACATCCCCTGAAGCCGCTGTCACCAACATTTTGTCTTGCTTGGAGCTTGTAAGCTGCTCAGAGACTTGCGCAGCAACAATTGATGGGGCGATCCCTGCAATAAGAGGTATTAGAATATATAAATTTATTTTACGTTTCATGTTATCTGTTTTCGTTATATAAAACTTTATATTACCGAGAATAAAATGCACCGTAAATGATCAAACTCAATTCTTAACAATATGTATTCTCATTATCCTATTGAAATATTGTTTTATAATTATTTGAATTTATTAAAAATAAAATAGCAGACAGAATATCCAATAGATAAAATCACCATTCAGATAGCAATACAGATTAAAACAGTATCTGATGTGCAATTTAAAAAATTTCCCAACCCTATGATTTTTAGTTCATTTCTTTTTACGATTGTATCTCTCAATGAACTTGATATCATTCCCTTCTATTGATGTGGTTTTAAAGGGAAAAAACGGTGTCTGAAAATTCTATTTTTTTGCAACTCACACAATTACTTGATAAAAATAATGCAAAATATCGGGTGATGGAGCATCCTACGGCAGGTAAATCAGAAGAAGTGGCAAAAATACGCGGTACGCAACTTGGGCAAGGGGCAAAGGGGCTAGTATGCCATGTAAAAGGAAATGGGATCCGCCAACACGTATTGGCAATTTTACCTGCTGATAAACAAGCTGATTTAAGTAAGGTTGCCACAGCAATTGGTGGAACCCGCGCATCTTTAGCAAGCCCAAAGGAAGTCGATGAGCTCACTCAATGTGTGTTCGGGGCTATTCCACCTTTTAGTTTTCACCCCAACTTAAAATTAATTGCTGACCCGCTATTATTTGAACGTTTTGAAGAACTCGCCTTTAATGCAGGTACATTAGAGCGCTCTATTATTTTAAATACAGAAGATTATCAAAGAATAGCCACACCGACTTTAGTTGAGTTTATTCGCACAGAAGAAAATTAGTTTTGTATTAAAAAAGGGTATTCCACAGAATACCCTTCAATAAAAAAACTAACTAATCAATCGCTGATCATATTCCTGACTGGCATTTTTTAATGCCACAAAATCGGAACCACAAATAAACCGCTTTAGTGCAATAAATTTCTCTTCTGGCCAACCATAAATTTTCAATGCAAGTAATTCAGTAATAATATCTGGCGAAAAACGATGTTTTATTACCTTTGCAGGGTTTCCACCGACGATGCAATAAGGCTCAACATCTTTAATTACCACGCTATTCGTTGCGATAACTGCGCCTTCACCAATTTTAACACCAGGCATAATAAAGGCACGCATGCCTACCCATACCCCATCACCAATGATTGTATCCCCTTTTCCTATATAAGCTTCCTCAATATATTCAAGAAATGGATACAAACAAAACCAATCCATGCGATGTGTATGGTTTCCCCCCATTAAAATAACAGCTTCGCTACCAATACAAACGTAATCACCAATATAGAGTTGGTCGACATCCCACGCTAATTGCCAATCTCGACTTTGTTCGTCCCCCTGTAAATAGCGCACAACTGAATTTTCAAACCCACCATCCCAGCAGTCACTATAGTAGCTATGTTGGCCTTTAACATGAATGTTAGGATTTTGTACGACTTCGTGTAGCAGTTGATATTTTGACCAATGTTTTTGATTCATGGTAATAAAACCCTTAATTTGTTTATCGTTACCATAGAACGCTTTCTATGGTGATGTATCCGCGTTCAAAACACATCACACTGAGTAATCATTGGTTTTTTTAGTAATGAGTTATTCATTTTAACCTCACTAATTTTAATAAATTTAGTTTTCTAACTAATGGTTAGCCTTCCAATGCTTAGAGTATCATTTAGGAGTAACTATTAAGCAATTAATCTTTTTTTTAAAGATATTTTATTTTACCATCAATTACAACTTCTAGCTGCTTCCACGAAACAATAGATAGAGAAGATAATATTGCATGCTGAATAAACACTTAAGCCCCGCCTCTCCTTTATTATTTATTAATAGCTTAAATAACTACACACCATCAATTAAAGACAATTATTCATTTACAGATACTAAAAATGAATTTAATTCTATTATCGATTACTTTCATTTAATATCCGAGATAAATAAATCCTTCGATAACCTCTCATTTTTACAAAGTGAAAAAACAAAACATTATTTCAATAACAACCGACATACTAGTGATGTAAAGGGGGAGTTAAAAGGAAATGTATTTTTCGCTCAAGCTAATATTCTTCCAGCCAAGATCCATATCGAAGGGGACTGTAAACCTAAATTAGTTAAAGAACGAAAAACTTTAATTATGTTTAAGCCACATGCATACATCCCTGAGGCTAATGATATTCAATTAAACATTTATGATAAAAATAATTATTTAATAATGAACAAGCCATTATCCCCTCCTTCCAAACTACCCAAAGTAGCCAATAACAGCATAAGAGAAACTAATTTATCATCTCATGATTTTAAATCATCGGTAAAATTTGACCTCATCATTAGGTCTAATAGTGAATTAATTGAAATATCGAAAAATCAAAACCACTTACATGAAACGATATTAAATAATAATAAAATAAATTTAAAGCTCAACCATAACAGTATAGAAAAACCATTTATTCTTCATAACAATATCAGCTATAAAGGTAAAACTATAGCATTACACAATACTAATAATAATGAAGTTGAAGTTAACTATGGTAATAACACCTTAACACTACCGGCAAAATCAGCCACTCGTTTTATCTGCGATGAAAATGGATATTGGCTAACAAAAAATGATGTAAAAAAAATAAAATATTACAGCCCTCCTAAAAAGGCACACCCAAATACGCTTCCAGTTACCGATTTTGAAATTGGTAATCTACCCGACATAGATAGAGAAAAAATAGATGCAGAGTTCTTTGAGGATATCTTAGAAAAAAACTCCACCATAAAAATAACTAAAATGGATTATGATAGAATCAAAAAATTCACACTATCGCAGAATAAAAATTTTGCATCTAAAAAAATCATATTTACATCAAAAGCTGAAGAATCCACGTTCATCCAAACTAAAAATAAAGTTTATGAGCTAAAAAAAGACGGGTTATTACTATTCCATTGTGATTTAAATGGAGTATGGAAAAACATTTCAATTACTGATAACAAATCAAGAATTAACAACTCACACCCTAGTAAATTCGCTATCACTCTAGATGAAAATAAAGCGATTATTGAAATTTCTAAAAATCAAAAACATTTCAACCAATTAATAAAAAACAATAATTCGATGAAAATATCAACGAGTGATGGTAATTGGAGCCATGACTTCACTCTTGATAAAAATGATGCATTTCATAATAAAAAAATACTGTTTAGCTCGAATGCATCATATAGCAGCTACATTCATTATGGAAAAAACACCTTACAGTTACAAACAGGTGAAAGCATCCTTTTTGTCTATGACTTAGATAAAAAATGGGTTCCTATTAATCAAAATAGTAAAGAAAGTTTTATTAATAACTTAGAATATATCGAAAATACATGGTCTACTACAGTCCCCAAGGAATATATCCATCCAGAGATAAAACTTGAATTTATTTATCAAGGTCAAAAAAGCATGTTATCTCACATTGATGTAGGTGCGCCAAATGAGTTACTCATTAATACTTTTGATATTGGGTTGCTTACACCACCAAGAGACACACTTCTTTTTCTAGATAAATTTGAACTGAATCGTCAATATTATCAAACGATCCCAGTCAAAAAACTCATTGTTTCTCGTTACGAACCTATCCATTTATTAAAAGTGGTTATGCCTGACGGTCAAGTTTTTACAGATAAAGCCCCCGATGAAGGAGGAGGCCATAGTGGTAGCATGAGGGAGTCGATCACTAAAGACTTTTATGCTAATGGCGTTAATATGGCAAATTATGGTGTAAATAGCTCGGCTCCAGATTCTGATTCTTTTGTTCCAACATCCCAGATAACTGCCTATAACTCTGTTGGAATGTATAAAAATGGTAGAGTCGTCCACGGCTGGTCTGGTGGTGGAGGTAAAGCGACGTTAAATAGGACAGATAATAACGAGCTTAGTCATGAATTCGGCCACAATTTTGGCTTAAGTGATTATTATGGGGGAGATGAAGGCGGCTCCCATACAACCGCAAATAAAAAAAATTCAACTTGGCTGTGGGATTCAGATAATAACTATTTTATTCCAAATACATATCAAGATGGTACATTAAACCATGATGCAATGAGTGGAGGTGAAGCTTATGATACTCGTTACAACGCTTACACTGCTTACACCCCTAACTCCTTTATTGCAATTCAAAATAGATTGGAAAATAACTATATATTTAGTCCTGAATCAAAAACAGGGTATAAAAAATGGGACCCAAAGACAAAAGAGATGGTAGATGCATATTTAGAACTTTCACAATTTAACGCCATCGAGTTTACTGCAGTAAATGGTTCAGACATTAAAATTAATGATTTAAATTCACTATTAGAAAAAAGCAGTAATGTTAATATTTATAATGGGAATGGTTATCACGCCCCGAAAATTAACATTCCACTCGCAGATAAAAATAATAGGAATTCTGTTTTAAGAATACAATCATCTGCAGATTGGGATAGTGAAATTCATATTAACAACCAAATTGAATCAATCAAGAAAAATGATTCAATATGTTATATTTCAGATGGCTACACTTGGAATCGAAACGATAACAATAAAACAATCCTCTACAAAGTTCCCTATAAACAAGGAGTACCTGTAGTAACCTTAATGGGCTTTTATGACCCTAAAAAAGTCATTGATAGCTATATCTATCCTTCATTATATGGATCATATGGCATGGTTTATAACTGCGATAAAGAAATAAATACTCGCATTCCATATTTAGAGGTTATTTTTGAAGATGGGACAACAAGCCAGTACCAACTTCATAACTTCCGTTCAAATGAGGATATGATGAATAAATTCCATATTAATATTGAACGAAGTTTAAACCCTATAAAAGCTAATCTTTATATTGATAATAAAATTGTGCATTCTAGAGAAATTGAAATCAAAAAGAACAGATTACTGACAACGATTAATGGCGAGATTGTATAATATTATCCAAGTTATCACTAATTATCTAAGTCAATTAGTGATAACTACATATAACATATTGAAATAACAATATTAAATTGTTCTCGTCGAGGCTGATTTAGCAAGCAATAAGCTCGTTTTTCTTGCAAGTAAACCGAATAAACATCCAACTAACATAACTAACGCCAATGACATTTTTGGCGCGATAGGCAAACCGATAGCGCAAAGTCCCAGTGTCGCTCCCCCTGCCATTTGAACAAACCCCACTAAGGCGGATGCGGTGCCTGCTTCATTACCAAACGGCTCTAAAGCATAACTGGTTGCCGTTCCCATCATAAAGGCCAGCCCTGTACAAGCGCAAGCGACAGGTAACATATAAACTAACCAATGGCTTTGTATTTCTATCGGTAATACGACAAAACCTAGCAATAACCCTAAGCAGCCAAATGCCATCATTGAACTACCAACTAATAAACAAGTTGGTCGCCCTATTTTATGAATAAAATAATTAGCGATATAACTGGCAAACATGATCCAAAAACCATTAATACCAAATACAATAGAAAACGCGAGCGGAGTTAACTGGGCATCCCCCATCAGCACAGTAGGTGCAAGAGAAACATAAGTCAACGCCATTCCCATCGTACCCGCATTGACTAAGGCAAACACCATAAAGTGGCGATCCCCCAAAATTCGGCCATAGGTTTTCAGCGGGATAACTTTTGCTTTTGGCAAATTAGCCGGGCGAGTTTCAGGTAAAAAGGCAACAATCAGCACTAATATGACTAACGCATACAAAGCAAGAAACCAGAACGGTGCTCGCCAGCCCCACGCTTCTGCTAACAGGCCTCCGAGCAACGGAGCTAACGCAGGAACAATATTCAATGTTCCATTCAAAAAACCGAAAGCACGAGCCGCTTCCGTGCCATTCATACGGTCACGCACACAACTAAATGCCACTACCGAAGTACAACAGACTGCAACCCCTTGCAATAAACGCGAGGCAATAAATACCACGGGGGTTGTTGCTGCAATAGCAACACCTGCCCCAATGATGTACAGCACTATACCCAAAATCGCGATAGGTTTTCGGCCATACCTATCCACTAATGGGCCTGAAATTAACTGCCCTAAGCCTAAAACTAAAATAAACAAGGCAATTGTAGATTGGATCACCGACTCACGGCTTCCTAAATCCTTCGCAATATCAGGTATTGTAGGCAAATATAAATCAATCCCTAATGGGCCAAGTAATACTAATAAAAGTACTAAGATAAGAAAATTACGCATAAACCATGCCTAGACTCGATAAATGTAGTTTAGAAAATATTAGATGTAATAAATAATAAAAAAACAAAAATCACCGTATAATTAATGAGTTACTTATAATTATAAATTAAACATTTTACGGCTCTTCAAAAGTGAAAAAAGGCGCTAAACCTAGCGCCCTTTGGGTTATCAAAAATTAATGATAACGAATTTTATTCCATCCACTCAGTATGGAAAACACCGTCTTTATCAGTACGCTTATAAGTGTGAGCACCGAAGTAGTCACGCTGTGCTTGGATTAAGTTTGCAGGCAATACCGCTGAACGGTAGCTATCATAATAAGAAATAGCCGCGGAGAATGTTGGTGTTGGGATACCATTTTGTACGCCGTAGCAAACAACATCACGCAGTGCTTGCTGATATTCATCAGCAATTTGTTTGAAGTATGGCGCTAACAGTAAATTGGCAATTTTCGCATCTTGGTTATACGCGTCCGTAATTTTTTGCAGGAACTGCGCACGAATAATACAACCTGCACGGAAGATTTTTGCAATTTCACCGTAGTTTAAATCCCAGTTATATTCTTCCGATGCCGCTTTCAGCTGTTGGAAGCCTTGTGCATAAGACACAATTTTACCTAAATACAGCGCACGGCGAACTTTTTCAATAAAGTCTTTTTTATCGCCTTCAACGGCTTTCAAGGTTGGACCCGTTAATACTTTGGATGCCGCAACACGCTGATCTTTTAAGAAAGAAATATAACGCGCAAAGACAGATTCAGTAATTAAAGTTAGAGGGATACCTAAATCCAGCGCACTCTGGCTAGTCCATTTACCAGTACCTTTATTAGCAGCTTCATCGAGGATCACGTCAACCAGATATTTCCCCTCTTCATCTTTTTTCTTGAAGATATCTGCAGTGATTTCAATTAAATAGCTGCTCAGTTCACCTTTGTTCCACTCAGCAAAGATGCCCGCTAATTCTTCGTTACTGAGGTTCAATGACCCTTTTAGCAATGAATAGGCTTCTGCGATTAACTGCATGTCACCATATTCGATACCATTGTGAACCATTTTCACATAGTGGCCCGCACCGTCTGCACCAATGTAGGTCACACAAGGTTCGCCTTCCGCTTGCGCTGCAATTTCTCTTAAGATTGGCGCAACTAATTCATAAGCTTCTTTTTGGCCACCTGGCATAATTGAAGGGCCTTTCAGTGCGCCTTCTTCACCACCAGAAACACCAGTACCGATGAAATTAAAACCTTGCTCGGATAATTCACGATTACGACGGATAGTATCAGTGAATAAGGTATTACCACCGTCAATTAAGATATCCCCTTTGTCCAGATGAGGAGTCAGCGAGGCAATTGTTTTGTCCGTTGCTTCACCCGCTTTTACCATCAACAAGATGCGGCGAGGTTTTTCCAGAGAGTCAACAAACTCTTCAATCGTATAGTTGGGAACTAATTTTTTCCCTGGATTTTCGGCAATCACTTCGTCTGTTTTATCTTTAGAACGATTAAAGATAGACACTGAGTAACCACGGCTTTCAATATTGAGCGCAAGGTTACGCCCCATGACTGCCATTCCGACAACACCAATCTGCTGCTTTGACATGAACAACTCCTGTCTGATTAGGACTAAGTCAGCCTCGACCGTGCTGACATTCTGTTAACGGGATCACATATTAACCTAGGATTGGACAGCATGGTAGTTATTGATGCAATCGATGACGTATACAAGGCCATTTTTGTCAAGAATTGTCCAATTAACGTGATTTTTTATTGATATTTCATTCAACAAACCGCATTATTCATTCGTCGGTATAAGCCGTCATATCAGAAGGTAAAACAAACTGTATGGAATGGATCGCAGATCCTTCGATTTGGGCGGGCCTCGCTACCCTTATCGTTCTAGAAATCGTTCTTGGTATTGATAACCTCGTCTTCATCGCCATTCTGGCCGATAAGCTCCCGCCAAAGCTGCGTGATAGAGCCCGTGTAACTGGACTTTTATTAGCCCTGATTATGCGTGTAGTTCTTCTATTTAGCCTGTCATGGCTCATTACCCTCACGAAACCAATATTAACTCTCTTTGATCACGCCTTTAGTGCTCGAGACTTGATCATGTTAGTGGGTGGTTTATTCCTCTTGTTTAAAGCCACAATGGAGTTAAACGAGCGCTTGGAGGGGAAAGACGAACACACCAATACCCAAAGAAAGACATCGAATTTCTGGGCTGTTGTTGCACAAATTATTGTTCTTGATGCCGTATTCTCATTGGACTCTGTGATCACCGCTGTCGGTATGGTTGACCATATCGGTGTAATGATTGCTGCTGTAACCATTGCAATGGTATTAATGATTTGGGCAAGTAAACCGTTAACTAGCTTTGTTAACCAGCACCCAACCATTGTCATACTGTGTTTAAGCTTCTTACTAATGATTGGTTTCAGCTTAGTTGCCGAAGGTTTTGGTTATGCCATTCCTAAAGGTTATCTATACGCTGCAATTGGCTTCTCTATCATGATTGAAGTCTTAAACCAATTTGCCCAATTTAACCGTCGTAAGTTCCTAACAGGCTCTCGCCCACTACGTGAACGTACGGCAGAAGCAGTATTACGTATTCTTAGCGGTAATAATGAGCGTGGGGAATTAGACCCTCACACCTCAAACCTTATCGCAGATAATCAATCGGTTTTTGACCCTCAAGAACGTTTGATGATTGCTCGCGTACTTGGCATGGCCCAGCGCAACGTTGAAAGCATCATGACTTCGCGCCATGATGTGGACTATCTCGACATTAATAAATCTTCTGCAGATTTACTGCAATTAATGGAGAAGAACCCACACTCACGTTTAGTTGTCATCGATGAAACTATCAGCGATGAACCTGTCGGTGTTGTGCATGTGATGGATTTGGTTAAGCAGCAATTAAAAGGCCAGCCATTAAACTTACGTGCGCTAATTACCCAACCATTAATATTCCCTGAAGGGTTATCACTATTAAAAGCGTTAGAGCAGTTCCGTAAGGCGCATACTCACTTTGCCTTCGTTGTCGATGAGTTTGGTTCTATCGAAGGTATCGTGACATTGACCGACGTAATGGAAACCATCGCAGGTAACTTGCCAGTGGGTGATGAAGAAAATGACTCTCGCCACGACATTCAAAAACTGGATGACGGTACCTGGATTGCCAATGGTTTTATGCCACTTGAAGACTTGATCATGTTTATCCCTATGGAATTAGACGATAAGCGTGAATATGAAACTATCGCAGGTCTTTTAATGGAGCACTTACAGCGCGTTCCAGAAGTAGGGGAACAAGTCACCATCAATGGTTGTATCTTCCAACCTCTTGAGGTTAACAGCCACCGAGTCAATAAAGTGCTAATCACTCCACCAGCCCCTGAAGGGGATGGTTATGAGTTTGAAGATGACTAACCTTTAGCACTAATACAAAAATGCCGGCCTCTGCGTCGGTATTTTTTTGTCTTTTTCTTAGAGAAAAATGACGATTTAATAACTGTAAATAAAAAACTGCCATCGTTTTTTAAAAGAAATAAACATTGAAATGCTGAATAATTCATAGCAATTAAATACACCCAAACTCTAATAAAGGTCATGCTATGCGAGTAAATACCCCGCCTCTAAATGTAAATACATTAAAAACATCAAATATTAATAAAAGTGCTGATAAATCATCAGGAAAAATTGCAGTTACAGCAAGTCGCATTCAAAATAATGCGGAACAATGCCCAGTAACCTCTAAAAAGAAAGTCTGCTTTTCAGACGTCAGGCAAGTAAAAGTGTTCGATGGTAGCATTGAACCTAAAGAAATATCAAAAGCTAATAAGGTTGATGTTTTAACTGGAAAGAAATTACCAAACACATCTGAAAAAACTGTCACCACTGATAAGATAAAAAACTTGAGAAGTGATACATCTAAAGATTTATCAAGCATCGCAAAAAAAATAAAAAGTATCGGCACCTCTGATGGCCGAGGATGTAAGGTCATCTTATCTAAAAATACAATGACTACATTGAATAATAAACTATCAGAATTAAAAGGGAATATTCAAAACTATAGGAATGAATTAGAACGTTCAACTTATCAGCACAATAGTAAAAAAGAAAATGCACTCAATGAATTAGAAGGTAAAATAAATAATACAATAGCAATATTTCAACAAGGTAATGCTAAAAATAGTTTTTTATCTGGAGAATACTCGATTGATAAAACTTCAAGAACCTCTGCAGATATACAGAAAAGAAGAGAAGACTATAAAACAGGAAATGGCTACTATTGATTTTCGGCTGATAACACAAAGCGGGAAAAACCAAGCTTTTATCCCATTTAGCCAACAACCTCAAACGCCCATTTAAGGGCGTTTTGTTGTCTTAAAGAGCATTCAATAAATCGTTGAGCCCTTTATTTTCTTCTTTCTTTAAAAAATTACCAAACGCTTCTTTAGCTTGTGTGCGTAACTCATTACGCAGTAATTTTTCAACATCTAATTGGTATTTCAAGTTATGCCAATTACCATAAATTCGCAGTGGAATGGTCATAGCTTGCAATTGTTGAACTAAACGTGAATCCCCACCCCAGCCATTGGCAATATTAACCCCTAAATTGACATCAATGGTTTCATTAGGGATATTCATACGGCCTTGCCCACTGATGTTAACTAAGGATGACATCGCATTCATAGAGGAAATGTTCAACGTACCTTTATTTAATTTACCTGCCACCGTGAAGGAATCAACCTCAGTGACGTTCCCCGTATTCACGGGCGCATTAATTTTATTGGTTACTCTGGAAACCGATTGCTGAATTAATAACGGAATATTCAACCCCTGTAGTTTGGCATTTCTTAACTCAAAATTAACAGGCCCTTGCCACTGGTTTTTTACTGCATTGTCATCATAACCCACACCCGATAACGCCGCATTTAACGAAATTATTCCACTTAATTTTTGTGGCATATCGAAGGCTTTTAATAGCGGTGTTAAGTCGATATTTTTTAAATCTGGCTTTGCTGAAACATAAGTAGGAGTTGAACTATAATTAAATGTCACCGGTAATGAAAAATCACCACCAAATGCTTTACCTTGTAGTTTTGAAACGGTCAGGCGTGGTGTTTGGTTCTGCGCCTCAAAAATGACGTCGTTTACTATCATTCCACGATAAATCAAATGATTTATCCCTAGGCTAATATTCGCGGTAAAAGTCTTTAACCCTGATAAGTCATACTGCTGAGGATTAGAGCCTGAAATCACAGGTTTAACACCAACACGGTTATTATTCGTTTCTATTTCTGAATTAATATTTGCCGAAGCGGTGCCTAATAAGTTATCTAAATCCAGTTTATCTGCGGCTAGTTTAATAACAATTTGCGGTGTGTCTGTTAATTGGATACTGGCATCCCCTGATAAGGCGCTTTCATTGGCCGTTATTGCCAGCTTGCTTAAACTCGCACTTTCCACCTTCCCTTTGGTATATAGAAAATCACCCGTTATTTGCCCTTCAATCCCACTTTCAGGTAAATCGACACCACTCAATTTATAGTCGAATTGAGTTAACGCCCCACTAATTTTTTGATTAATATCGGATAAGTTAACATCCGCACGTAAATTAAATACAAACTCTTGTTGGTTTTTATTCAGATTTCCACTGAATTTAACCGCTACCTGATTTTTATCATTTTTCTTCAGTGATAAATCAATATTACGCAGGTTAAATTCATCTTTAGCTGTTTGCCAAATAACTAAACTATTAGAAATATTAATTTTTTCTATATCTAATAACCAGCTACTTTTCTCTTGTGAAGCCGCTGCTGTCGGCGCACCACCTGGTGCTACAGGAGCGTTATGGTGAGTTTGGATTTCGCTCTCTGGCGTTTTTCGGATAACAGCGCCATCGATAACAATTTGCTCAACAGAAAGCTTATGGGAAATAAGTGGCCATAATTCAACATCTAAACGCATATTATCGGCACTTAGAATAGGCTTAGCGGCATTCGGTGCGGTAAGGGAAACTGGCCCAGTAATAATGCTTAAAGTTGGCCATACATGCCAACGCATGTCGCCGTTGAACTCGAGTTGATAACCACTTTTTTTCTCTACTTGTTCAACAAGATAATGACGAAAATCGTTCGGGTTCACTAGCATTACAAGTGTTGTTAGCCCAGCGACAATCACCACAAGTAAAATAATCAGTGTCGTCAAAAAACGTTTCATCCTTCCCTCTCTTTAATTCCGCTTGCGCTCGCCACAAAAATGAACTCACACCTATCCCTGAAAATGGGCGGAAATTACCTATTTAATATCCATTAAAACGCAACAATTTCCGCAAAGTTCACCGGTTATCAGTCTTCGCTGATACGGCTACCAACAGCACCTTGTTGGTTTTTATATTTAGCATCTTGCCGGCTATTATAGGGGCGATCAGCACTACCAGATAACGGCTCAAAGCTTAAAGCACCAATCACCATACCAGGACGCAACGCTAACGGCAATTTACCTGAATTGTAGAATTCTAGCACGATTTGACCATGCCAGCCGGGGTCAATTCGATGTGCGGTTACGTGCACCATCAAACCTAATCTCGCTAATGAAGAACGCCCATCTAACCAACCTACAAGGTTATCAGGGAGCGTAACAGACTCAAGCGTCACTGCAAGTGCTAATTCTCCTGGGTGCAGAAAAAATGGCTCATCTTCATCAAGAACAATTTCATCGCTCATGACACGATCTAATGCCGCATTAACCTCATCTTTAGGGCCACTAAGGTCAATAAATGCAGCCGTGTGTCCTCGAAAAACGCGGAATTGATTTCCTAAACGAACATCTGCAGTTGCACCATTGATTCGTTCAACTGGTGGGCGTGGGCTAATCACTAATTTACCATCATCCATCCATTGAATAATATCGCGGTCACAAAGACGCATGGTTGTTTCCCCCTTCATTATTTTAATTTCTGCGCGGTTTAATCTTGACAGAATTCGCCAATTTTCGCTTTCAAGATATCAATCGCTACACGGTTTTTCCCCCCGCGCGGTACAATGATATCGGCATATTGCTTTGATGGCTCAATAAATTGCAAAAACATTGGGCGAACCGTTTTATTATATTGGTCAATAACGGAATCAAGCGTTCTGCCCCTTTCATTTACATCACGTTTAATACGGCGCATCAAGCAAATATCGAGCGGTGTATCAACGAAAATAGAAAAATCCATTTCACCACGTAAACGTTTATCTGTTAATAACAAGATACCTTCAATGATAATGACTTTTTTAGGTTTAAACGTGATGGTTTTTTGTTTTCGTGTATGAGCGACATAGTCGTATTGTGGAATTTCTACTGCTTGACCACTTTTCAGTGATTTAAGATGTTCATAAAGCAAACTGTGGTCCATCGAGTTGGGATGGTCATAATTTACCTTAAGGCGTTCTTCCATTGGGATCTCGGTTTGGTCTTTGTAATAGCAATCTTCTGGAATAACACCGATATTATGATCACCGACCTGTTCTCTTAACTCACGGTATAACGTGCTTGCAATTAAGCTTTTGCCAGATGCAGAGGCTCCCGATATACCTACAATGGTACAGTGATGCGCTATGTCAGTCATAAAATGATAACCTGGTTGAATATTAGAAATGAAAATACACAACAGTAAAATGTCATGTTGGCGGAATTATAGGGGGTAATGGCGTGTTGTTCCAGCATACCTCAACAAAGTTCGCTAAAAAAACACCCATTTGAGAGGAAATGCCGTAAATCAAAGCGTACAAAATGTCATTTATACACTAAAACTGTTTTTTTCCTTCTAATACTGCAATGCGATTTTCAATCGAGGGGTGGGTTGAAAACACAGAATCCCCTTTATTAAAAATATAAGCGGCTTTTCGGTAAGCTTGCCCAGTCGTGCTGTTATCATATTCATGGGTTTCATGGTTACCTGAGATTTTTTTCAGTGCGCTTATCATGGCTTGGTTATCTGAGGTCAAATCCACCGCTGCGGCATCTGCCATATATTCACGGGTACGAGATAAATAAAAATAGAGGATTTGTGTTATCCACGGTAAAACAAAATTCAGAACTAATAGGATCATTTGCGCTTTATTCGCGGCATTATTGCGGCTGCGCCCTGCCGTACGAATAAAAATCTGACTAAATAAATTAGTCACGGTTAAAATCACGTTGGCCAGAATGCCAACATACAAGGTTAATTTCGAATCACCATGAATAATATGGCCAACTTCATGAGCAAGAACCGCTTGAACCTCTTGTCGATTAAGCGTTTGCAATAAGCCTCTTGTCACTCCCACAAGTGCATTTCGATTATTCCATCCTGCGGCAAAAGCATTCGGTTCATCCGTTTCTAAAATATATAAACGGGGAATATAGCCTAAACTGGCACTTAAACTTAATTCTTCAATAATATTGAAAAGTTGCTTCTCTTGGGGACTGTTCGCATTTTCTTGAGTGATTTCTCTGGCATTCATCCCTGCTAACATCATTTTATGGCCTCTAAAATGAATATAAACTAACCCAAGGAAAGTTAAGCCTAAAACAATAAAAGTAGCGATAGGTAATTCATGGAATGTCACAAACATCATTGCATTATCGACTAAATCCAATTGCTCATTTGGATGCGTTGCAACATCAGCCAGTAAGCCAATGATTAGCATTAAAAAAATATAGCTCATCACCACCAAACGTGTACGAATATTATTTTTACGAATGACGTTTCTAAAATCCATAATGTGACCTGTTATCTACCGCTCATAAAATATCGGAACACCATAAGGCATTCCGATGATTTATCACTTCAAAGGCTAAGCGCTTTTTAATCGAAATTAATACGACGAGATTCCTCAGTCTTAATGGTTTCTTCATCAAGACGCCAATATTCCTTTGAAATTTTTAAGCTAGGAATAATGCCAACAATTAGCGCTGCTGGCATAGAAGCAATATACGCATTATAAGTTTCTAATGAACGGTTATAACCACGTTTAGCAAATGACAATTTATTTTCTGAAGAAACAATTTCTTCTTGTAAATTTGCCATAATGGCATCAGATTTTAGCTCAGGATAAGCTTCAACTGCGACATTAATCGCCCCACTTGTCACCATTTTTGAAAGCGCATCTTCGGCTTCACGGGCTTTATCCCCTGTCGCATTTTGTGCTTGCGTCCGTAGCTCAGTAATTTTACTGAACACTTCGGTTTCATGGCTTAAATATTTTTTAACTGTTGCTAATAAGCTATCAAATACTTTTCCACGACGATCCAATTGAACTGAAATCTCTGTTTCACTCGAAATAACAGCTTCTCGCAATGCAACGATACGGTTATAAAAATAAATAACGATCAGCACCACGACAACAATAAAAATTAAAAATTTCATAGTCACCTTTTCGGGTTACCCGTAGAAAGAAAACTGATTAAATAAAAGATGTGGCTATTCTACGCGAACATGACTCAATAAAGAAATGTTCCGCGAACAATTCAGAAAAATAGAAGGTTAAAAGAAACGTGTTTAGTAAAGAAAAGCATCAACAATAAATAAGGCTATCCAGTGGTAAAACTAAATAGCCTTTTTGCTCTATAACTAATTAAGCTGCAACCAGTTAAACGGCACGGAAAGAAATTTCTGTTGGGATCTTATCCCCTTCCCAATACATCAAGGCTGAAATACCTGAAGCAATTTCACGGTAGATATCTGCAAATTCACCTTCTGGATCACGCATGACAGTAGGCTGGCCACGGTCAAGGTCTTCACGTAAAGAGATATGCAGAGGCACCTGCCCCAATAATTTAGTATGGTATTTCTCGGCTAATTTCTCAGCACCACCGGTACCGAAAATTGGCTCAACATGGCCACAATTACTGCAAATATGCGCGCTCATGTTTTCAACGACACCCAGTACTGGGACATTGACTTTCTTAAACATCACGATGCCTTTCATGGCATCAACCAAGGCGATATCTTGTGGTGTTGTCACCACCACCGCCCCTGTTACAGGGATGTTTTGGGAAAGTGTTAATTGGATGTCACCTGTTCCTGGTGGCATATCGATGACTAAGTAATCCAAATCAGGCCATAACGTGTCCTGTAGCATTTGCATTAATGCTTTACTTGCCATTGGGCCACGCCAAACCATGGCGTTGTCATCCGTTACTAAGTAACCGATGGAGTTGGTTGCCAAGCCATACGCCATAATTGGCGCCATGTGCTGACCATCTGGAGAGGTTGGGCGCTCTAAGGTAGTGCCTAACATGTTTGGAATTGATGGGCCGTAAATATCCGCATCCAAGATACCGACTTTTGCCCCTTCTTGCGCCAGCGCGAGCGCTAAGTTCACAGAAGTACTGGATTTACCAACACCACCTTTACCTGAACTGACGGCTAAGATATTACGAACACCATTAATACCCGGCAAATCATTCGCACGTTTTAATGTGGTGATATCATGGCGCAGTTTCCATTCAACAGCATGAGCCCCTGTTTGTTGCTTTAATTCAGCGGTTTTTTCACTAATTAAAGTTTGAAACGGCCCTTTCCAAACGAATGGCATTACTAATTCGACATGCAGCACGTTGTCCAACATTGCACAATGATGTAAGGCTTTGATAGAAACCAAATTACGTTGCAGTGTTGGGTGTGTAAATGAAGCCAAAACTTTGGAGACTTGTTCAGTCAGCAGTTCTGGTTTGTTCTGCTCGGGGGATTTATCGTTCATCCCGGCTCCTTTATTTATATTTTTGAACTATGTATATCCTAGAATAAGTTACAGAAAATTGGGCGGATATACTTTGACTGAGATTAATCATAACAGAGAACAGGAAGAAAGTTATTATATCGAGATAGGAAAAGCCACGAAGAGGTAAAAATTCTTTTCAAACAAATTTCCAATTAATATTTTATACCCCTAGCAGCGATGGTTTTGATCGGTTAACATCAAAGACCCTTTTCAAATAATGGAAGTAAGAAAGTTACTATGTCTCAAGTCGCGAATAAATTACTGGTAACCTGTGCGTTACCCTATGCTAACGGTTCAATCCATCTTGGTCATATCCTGGAACACATTCAGGCTGATATTTGGGTCCGTTATCAGCGAATGCGCGGCAAAGAGGTTCACTTTATCTGTGCCGATGACGCGCACGGAACTCCAATCATGCTTAAAGCTCAACAGCTTGGCGTAACGCCAGAAGAAATGATTGCGGCAGTGAATCAAGAGCATCAGAACGATTTTGCTGGTTTCGCCATTAGTTATGATAACTACCACTCCACACACAGTGAAGAAAACAAAGTTTTATCAGAGCTGATTTACGGGAAACTGAAAAATAACGGTTTTATTAAAAACCGCACTATTTCACAGCTTTTCGACCCAGAAAAAGGCATGTTTTTACCGGATCGCTTCGTTAAAGGCACTTGTCCAAAATGTAAAGCCGAAGACCAATACGGTGATAACTGTGAAGTGTGTAGCGCAACCTATAGCCCAACAGAGCTGATTAACCCACGTTCAGTGATTTCTGGCGCCACACCTGTCATGCGTGATTCAGAACACTTTTTCTTTGATCTTCCTGCATTTAGCGACATGCTTCAAGCGTGGACTCGCTCAGGCGCATTACAAGAACAAGTCGCCAACAAAATGCAAGAATGGTTCGAATCAGGCCTACAACAATGGGATATCACCCGTGATGCACCTTATTTCGGTTTTGAAATTCCAGATGCGCCGGGTAAATATTTCTATGTCTGGTTAGATGCCCCTATCGGTTACATGGGCTCCTTTAAAAACCTGTGTGACAAACGCGGCGACCTCGACTTTGACGAGTTTTGGAATAAAGACTCGAAAACAGATCTTTACCACTTTATCGGTAAAGATATCGTGTACTTCCATAGCCTGTTCTGGCCTGCAATGTTAGAAGGTAGCCAGTACCGTAAACCGACAAATCTATTTGTGCATGGTTATGTCACCGTCAACGGTGCAAAAATGTCTAAATCTCGCGGAACATTCATTACCGCCCGTTCGTATTTAGATCATTTAGATGCTGACTGCTTGCGCTATTACTATGCTGCAAAACTGTCTTCTCGTATTGATGACATCGATTTCAATTTGGAAGATTTCGTACAGCGCGTCAACAGCGACATCGTCAATAAAGTCGTTAACCTTGCATCACGCAATGCAGGCTTTATTGCTAAACGCTTCGATGGCAAATTATCGGCAAATCTCGCTGAGCCAGAGTTATACCAACAATTTGTTGATGCTGCTAAAGTTATCGGCGAAGATTTCAGCAACCGTGAATATAACAAAGCGATCCGTGAAATTATGGCATTAGCCGATATCGCAAACCGCTATGTTGATGAAAAAGCCCCTTGGGTTGTGGCAAAACAAGAAGGTAAAGATCAAGAACTGCAAGACATTTGCTCGATGGGCATCAACTTGTTCCGCGTTCTAATGACTTACCTGAAGCCGGTTTTACCCGGCCTCACTGAGCGTGCTGAAGCCTTCTTAAATAGTGAACTGTCATGGGATGCGATTAATACCCCGTTATTGAACCACAGCGTCGCTCCGTTCAAAGCGCTGTTTAACCGCATTGAAATGGCAAAAGTGGATGCAATGGTTGAAGCTTCAAAAGAGAGCATTAAACCAGTACAACAACTTACAGGGCCACTCGCTGACGACCCAATTCAAGAAACCATCACTTTTGATGATTTTGCGAAAATTGACCTGCGAATTGCATTAATCAAGCAAGCTGATTTTGTTGAAGGTTCAGACAAGCTGCTGAAATTACAATTGGATATTGGCGGTGAAACGCGCCAAGTATTTTCTGGTATTCGCTCCGCTTATCCAGACCCGAAAGCGTTAGAAGGTCGTTTGACGGTGATGGTTGCCAACCTCGCACCACGTAAAATGCGTTTCGGTGTTTCTGAAGGCATGGTAATGGCTGCTGGCCCTGGCGGTAAAGATATCTTCTTACTCAGCCCTGACAGTGGCGCACAGCCCGGTATGCAAGTTAAATAACAACGCATTAAATTGAGTTGCTATTCATCAAAAATGGAGGGTTAAAGACTCTCCATTTTTTATTGGCTTTTTATTGTGATCGGTAGCACAATAATAAAGTTAATTGTATGATGAATAGATATTACATTACAGGACCAATCTCATGTCATTTAAACAGGTACTGATAACGGGATGGCAGTATTTGCGAGCTTTCGCAATACTCTACCTTTGCCTGATTATTGGAAACCTTATCTCAACACTACTTCCATTCTCCATCCCCGGCAGCATTGTCGGCATGTTAATTTTATTCATATTGCTTGCGTTACAAATTATCCCCGCGAAGTGGGCACAACCCGGTTGCAGCATTTTGTTGAAAAACATGACCATCCTGTTTGTTCCTATTGGTGTTGGCATAATGAATTACTATGAATTAATTAGCCAACAAATGGTTCCTATTATCGTTTCCTGTGTGGTTAGTACCTTAATCGTTATGGTCGTTGTCGCCATCAGTTCCAACTATATTCATAAGGAACGCCCTGTCGTTGGGGCTCAACCTGATGACGTTCCTTTACCCCCCGAAGACCCAATTTCTTCGGTCATTAATAATGATAAAACTAAGGGGAATGAATAATGTTAGAACATATTTGGTGGTCATTGCCGCTGACTATTGTGGTGTTTTATTTGGCTCGTAAGTTGTCGACCACATTTAAGTTACCGATTTTAAACCCACTATTAATTACTATTGCGGTATTGATTGCACTATTGGTCGTCACAGATACTTCTTATGAGCACTATTTTGCAGGTAGCAAAATACTCAATGATTTACTACAACCCGCAGTCGTTGCGCTCGCTTTTCCACTTTACGAACAAATGCACCAAATTCGAGCCCAGTGGAAATCTTTATTAAGCATTTGTTTTGCAGGTAGTTTAGTGGCCATGTTCAGCGGTGCTGCCATCGCATTATGGTTGGGGGCAACCCCGGATATAGCGGGTTCTATTTTACCTAAATCGGTAACTACCCCTATTGCGATGGCTGTCGCTGATTCTGTTGGTGGGATCCCTGCGATTAGTGCCGCTTGCGTGTTGTTTGTTGGGATCTTAGGCGCCATGTTTGGCCATAGCTTATTTGATGTACTGCGTGTACGAACCCACGCCTCAAGAGGGCTCGCGATGGGAACTGCTTCCCACGCCCTAGGCACTGCCCGCTGTGCCGAAGTGAATTACATTGAAGGTGCTTATAGTTCCCTTGCATTAATGACCTGTGGGGTTATCACCTCACTTATTGCCCCATTTGTATTTCCTGTCATTTTACACCTTTTTAGCTAAGCTTAATTCACTGAGCCAAAAATCAAGCATATGAGTAAGAGGAGTCCATTAGCCTCTTACTCATTCACACACTGATAAAACATGAGATATATCTCACAACAAAAGAATATGTTTCATACATTTCATTTAAAATAGTGATAATGATCACATATAGTTCTACGTGTTATTGAATAGAATAAAAACAATTAAATAGGGAGAGTAACTCATGCATTCAAGATTTAAGGCCGCTTGGGCCGAGCTTCCAGAAAAGTTACAGTCAGTACTTAGACCTATCATTGATAAATCTGATTTCCAAGGCGTGTTAACGGCTGAGCAAGTTGAACAGATTAAAGCTGAAACAAGTGTAGACGACGCTGAGTTAGCCTTTGCATTATTGCCTTTCGCTGCTGCCTATGCCGTTACGCCTATTTCCCATTTTAACGTGGGTGCAATCGCTCGTGGGGCAAGTGGTAACTTGTATTTTGGTGCCAATATGGAATTTAGCCATGTATCAATGGGCCAAGTGATCCATGCAGAACAGTGTGCAGTGACACACTCTTGGATGAAAGGTGAAACGCAGATTACCTCAATTACCGTGAATTACACACCTTGTGGCCACTGCCGCCAATTTATGAATGAATTACGTGAAGGTGGTAAAATTATGGTGAATTTACCAGGCCGCACACCCGCAGTACTACACCACTATTTACCCGACTCATTTGGGCCGTCTGACTTAAACATTACTACTTTACTACTCGACCCTGTTGACCATGGCTATAAAAACCAAAGCCGTGACCGGTTATTAAGTGCCGCAATTGAGGCTGCAAACCAATCTCATGCACCTTATAGTCAATCTCATTCAGGTATTGCGTTACAGTTAAAAGATGGCTCACTGTTTACAGGCCGCTACGCAGAAAATGCCGCATTCAACCCAAGTTTACCGCCACTGCAAGCCGCTTTAATTATGATTAACCTTGCAGGTAAAGATATTCACGCCATCGACCAAGCTAAGTTTGTTGAAAAGCAAGATGCAATTATCAAACATTGGTATATTACCGAAAATACATTACAGGCACTGGGTTGCCAAAATATTGAATTAGCTTATTTAGATTAATTTTATATTTATTTAAATATAACGGTTATTGCTGGGAGCTTGAATAAACAGTAATAACCGTATAGTTGCTATTAGAACTTTAATCTTGTTCACAAAACCATTTACCTGCAAAGTGGCCATCCATAATAGGACTCACTAGTTTTGATTAATATATGCCCTAGTAAGTGAATTCATTAAACAATTTCTCTGTTTCATTTATCGTGTCTTCTAATGTAATAACTAAAGGGATCTTCCGCATTTTTTCTAGCCAAGCTTGGCTTTGTTGCTGTTTTATCGATGCAGATTGCGCGGCTTCTTCTTTCATGTCTAGCCAAATGCTAGCAAATAACGCAGATTCACCATTACGTGATTTATTAGAAAAGCTATTTAATAGTTTCCCTATAATTTTATTCTGTTTATCTATAGATAATACTTCAAATACATCTTTAAACAACCAACCTTCATATGGAATTCCTGAATTTAACATCGCTTCTTTTTTTATTTGAATAAATTCTTGATGTGTAATATCACCAATTGGGATGTTATCACTTTCTTTGCGATTTTTCATAATTCGTCCATATGCTAATTTTACTTCTTTTTGATACCGACTCCGTTTTTCACTGGTGAATGACTCACCCCGTGCCTTCATATGATTATTTAAAAACTCTTTTTCTAGATAAATAAAAATACTGAAATATTTATCATCCGAATTATTAACCTCTTGAATATTGTCTTTATCAGTAAAAGCATGACCTTTATTTAAAAGGCTTAAACATGATGAAATTATAAAAATTAATGTAATAATAGATTTAGATTTAAATGATATCATGAGAACCCCTTCGATTTTTATTATAACACGTTGAATCATTAATCATTTCTTCAAACATAAAATCTAACTTTCTCTCTAGCTTATTAACTAAAGCAATCCGCCTCATTTTCTCCAGCCATCTTTTGCTTTTAATTTGCTTGTATGATGGTGGTTTGGAAGCCTCCCTTACCATTGCATACCAAAGCACCATGAATAATTTAGCTTCCTTCGCAGGATCGTTGTTATTCATCACAAAAATGAACTGTTGCCATAGTGCCTCTCGGTTTCTCTCATTAATAACATCTAAAACATCTGCTAAAATCCAAGCATGATAAGACATTCCCATTTCATTTAAATTCTCACGATAAAAACCCATTGCCTGTTCATGGCTTAATTTTTTAATAAATGCTTCCTTTGGATACTTTAAGAATTCTAATATTGGGTTATTATCTTTTTCACCCTTAAAAATGACTAATTTTTTTCTATCAAATATTAAATTCTTAGATTCAGAAAAGTATAACATCTGTAGCATAAAGAAAAGACGTGGCGTTTTAACACCTTTTTTTTCACAAAAACTAATTATATTCTTTTTATTATATTTTACATTATTTCCTTGAGGATTTTGGCAAGCACTGAGAAGAAAAACTGAAAGCAAAAATATTAATTTATAATTCATATACATCCTTGTTATTCATAAAGTTAGAAACCAATAATCTTAAAAACAATTATGTAAAAAAACATTTCCCACATACAAACAAACATCAGCAATCACCATTCGATTACTAATAATTAAAATAATTTATTTTATTATAAGTGGACTTTTTAAATATTAATTAAAACTAAAAGTTCCTCCAGAAGAATAACCACTATAACTAAATTCAGGTATACTTGGCATTGAGGGTATTGAGTATTTATCATCAAATGAGTCCATTGAATTGTTCATTGATGACATATTGTCTCTTAACTGGCCAATCATATTTTCAAAATGATGGTTATGTTGAAAAGTATCTTCAGGGAAGTCTTTAAATCCGGAAACTCCCGGAAGAACAACACTTGGGCGTTCTAGATAATAACTTGTTGGTGCTTCATTATTTTCAAACTTTGAACTATCTAGCAAATTTGTTGTAAGTGGTGCTAATTGCCTATTTGGTTCGGATTTTGGATAAGTGCTTTCCAATATCGATTTATCTACCATATTATGTGGATACTTAATTGGAGGTGTTGATGGCGCTCCTTGATTGATAGGCTGGGTTTTGGTTTGCGATATTTTGCTCTCAACCCCATAAATATCTAAATCGCTTTTAGGGATAACTTTTTTTAATTCATTCACGTAAGCTGCTATATCTTCCTTGAGTGTTATTCCACTCTCTACAAAGTAATCACCAAAAACAGCCCCTGTTTCTTTTATATTATCAATGGTTAATAATGTCCCTCCCCAATTAGTATAATATTTTATTGAATCTATCTTTGGGTTTTTAATTATTTCAAGAAACATTTCATCACTTAAGTAAATAGAGAATTGAAATTCAGCCTGATCATTACCGGCAGATTTTAACATTTCAAGATGAATTTCTTTATGTCTACTTTCTGGTAAAATCTGGTAAGGAATTGTTAATGTCCATCCATACCTTGATATACCATTACGTTCAAAAGCATTATAATGAATATGTTGTGTTTCTTCTGATGTTAAATCTCCCCTTATAACCCCATCACTATCACTTCGTGATATAAATGTTAAAAGAGTGTCTTCTGCCAAATCCAATTTTAATTTATCAAAAATAATTTCACTTTTATTTATTCCATTTTTTTTCAATTCTGTATCTATAAAATTACTTGCAACCTTTCCAGATAAAGATTTTCCTTTAATCAATCCATTTGCAATAACAGCGTACTTGGAACCTTCACTTTCCAAATAATCATAAATAACTTCAGACTTTTGTATTTTTTTAAACTCCTCATATATTCTAATAGCATCATCTTTTTTCGTAACAAACTCATCAGTATAATTACCAGCTGACCTTTTTTTCCTTCTATTTTTAATATCTTTTTCCAACACCTCTAATTTTATTTTATTTTTCAAATCAATCTTGTCAGAGTAAAATAACTAATTTTCCTGATAGTTTATTAAATCATGCACATTCCCTATTTTAATATCAATTTCATCTTTGTATTTAACATACTTCATATGAACAGTATATATTAAATCACAAAGATCTTTATCTTTTAATATTATATCTTTTTTCTCTTCAATTAGCTCATACCCCCTTTCATACATAAATAGATCATAGTTATTTTTCAAGTACCACGCTATAGGAGCACCTTTTTTATCAGTATATTTATCATAAATATCCAATAGGGAATTTATAGTTTTAAAATAATGAATCACTTGGCCTTTGAATGAATCACTATTATTTAATTTACTATCCCAATACTCCCCTCTTTCTTCAGTAGTAAAAAATAACATTGCTATATTAGTATCCCAATATCCCATAACCATATGGTTTTTCTCTAAAACATTCATATAGTGCTTATAAACATCCTCACTAGATATATTTATAAACCCTCTTTTATCCATATTATTACTTTCTATTAACACCATGTACTCTTTAGCTAGGTCCTGTTGAACCCTATATAACTTCTCTCTTAAATACATGTATTTCAATTCATCACTATAAACATCTAAACCATAATGAAAGTATAATCGACTTAAGAAACTATGCTCATTATAACTCCCAGGAGCCGTTAATGAATACCTATCTCCCTTATCAGCAAGATATCTGTAAAACTCTTCCAAACCTCCTTCATTTAAAATAGCCTTCAAATTTAAAACATCATTATAATTAATTGAAAAACTAGCCATACCTTTACTCATAATATTCATCCTTAATAAAACCGAAGACAAAAACCTTAACTTCATTCATTATATCCCTCCATTGGTTATACTTATCAAAACCAAATTTAATCTCTGCAAGTATACCTTTTTCTAATATTGAAAAACTCATATTGCAACTTGAATATTTATTTTCCAATGGTAGCCATAAGCATTCTAAGATAGCAATAACTTCATTTTCTTTTTCGAACCAAAAAAAAGATCTTTTCTTTTGAGTTTTTTTTCCACTATATAACCTTTCAGATACGTTATAATCATCAAAATATTCAACATATTGAAGGTCAGAATCATCGTCATATAATATATGACTTCTCTTTCCTAAATATGATGCATTTAAATAATTACTCATTTTTTGTGTTAATGAGTAATCTTTCTTTCCAATTGGCCTCAATATAATTTTTATTGTTTTTTCTTCCATTCCAAAATGGAGATTTTTTTTAAAATCAACACTTGTCATATAAGGCCAATGCGTTATTAATGTTAATTCTCTAAAATTAGCATCACATCCTTCTTTATTTTCAATAAACCTTGGATCAAAATAGCTATACCCTTCATATTCAGCAAATGAAAAAGCATACTTTTCAGGAACTTCTATAACCGTGCCGTTAAACTGACCACAGACAAAACCTGGACGATTATCAGCGTAACTATTTATTGCGCTTAATAGCATAAGACAATTAACTGTAAATTTAATTATATAACTAATTATTAGTTCAAATCTCATACTTACACCTATTAAAATAAACTAACCATACATAAGCTCTGGATTTTTACTAACTATTAAAATTCGGGCAACATTAGATAAATCTATTGATATTAATTCTAAGTTCCCCTGCCTACGACCATTAATATTCATATTTTAGTCCCTAATTTTTAATACGTTCTGATAAAAATAGCCTTACCTTGTCTTGAATAGTTTCCCAATTAACAAGATTTGAAAATTCAAATGAAACACTATATTTAAGACCAAACTCAGGCATTAATGATAATAATTTACAACGCCGATAACTATCATCTAACTGTCTCCATGAACACTCCATTAAAACATTGACTTCACCATTATCTTCATCCCAATAGTAACCATACTTTATTATATTGACATCCACTTTATTACCATTAATATGTTTAAACTCAATAGAAACCTCATTAAAATAAATTTCTAATTCCTCATCATAATATAGTTCACCCTTTCTTTTAAGCCTCCCCATATTTAGGTATATATTTTTTTTATGACTGAAATATTTTTCAGGGTCACTATTTAATGGCTCAACATAGACTTCTATCATTTTAACATCATGGCTGACTTCACTAAATGGCTTTAAATCTGGCCATGACATCCTCATTGGCAGAATTCTAAAATTAGCCTCACACCCTTTTTTATTTTCAATAAACCTTGGGTCAAAATAACTATACCCTTCATATTCAGCAAATAAAAAAACATACTCGCTAGGAATTTCTATAATATTCTTATTAAACTGCCCACAGACAAAACCGGGGCGGTTCTCGCCATTAACAATGCAGGAGAATAACAATAATGGTAGAATCAAACCAAAATATAATTTCATAATAATTGGCACCTTGATACTTATATAATATTTAATTATAGAAATTATTTAAATTAAAACTATGATTTAGCAGAAGCCAATATTTTACTCATTCGCTCATACCATTTATTAATAATAACTTTTTGTTTCTTAGTCGCCTTCTTTTCCTTTTCTAATATCACTTTCATCAAACTGTATATTACCGATAATTCATGACCGCGGTCTCCAGAAGCCGCCATAATTTTTTGCCAATAATGTTCTTTTTCTTTTTTATCTAATACAGAAAATGCCACACCTAAAACCCAAGCTTCTTCCGGTATTTTATTACGCAACATAACCAGATAATGTAATTCATCGGCTTCTTTATAAGTCATATCATGAGAGACTTTTTCACCTGTACGTTGTTTCCTCTCTTTTCGCTTTAATACTTGAAGCATTTCTAATGCATGGTCATAATTTATTTTCTCTATCAATGCGTTATTGATTATTTTCTTCTTTTCCTTCATCACCAAATAAAAATAGTCTGTTATAACTCGACCAAAAATTGATGAGCCATATTTTTTTTCATAAAAATAGCCATCAATATTCCTTAGTGTTTCCACGGGATTATAGTCTGCTCTTGAATTATTCATTCCCCCTAGAAATGCCATAATAAGTAATATATAAATACGCTTATCTCTTAACGCGCCATTAATTAGCCACATAATATTCCTTAATAAACATTGAAATATAAAAATAAGTTTTTAACCTATATAAATTTAAAAGTTGCAGCAATATATGATATTTGAAAATATAATTTAACTTACAGTGAATCCGTTTTTTCTCTCTGTAACTAGCTAAAAATAAGAAAAAAACATGAAAAAATTGAACCCTCAACAAAGCTAAACTAACGTTTGAGAACGTAAAAAATAGCGATAAGACATTCATCATTAACCTAAGCGTGATCTACCCACCGTAATGAGTACACCGTTGACGGCTTTCATTCCCTTCCGCACATAAACTCCTTATCATATGCACAATATTTTTCAGTAAATTTTTTAACGCTTTTTTATCATTATTTACTGTACATATTTGCTGTTTAGCTTAGGATCTACCCTGACTTTGTTGATTAATCGTCCGAAGAGTGATATTTCATGGAACATGAGTACGAAACAAAACGCCCTCTCTATATACCCTACGCTGGCCCAATTTTGCTTGAATTCCCTTTGCTGAATAAAGGAAGCGCCTTCACCGAAGAAGAGCGTGCAAATTTTAACTTGCATGGTTTACTTCCTGAACAAGTTGAAACCATCGAAGAACAAGTTGAACGTGCCTACCGTCAATTGATTGATTTTAAATCAGATATTGATAAACATATTTATCTGCGAAATATTCAAGATACCAACGAAACCTTATTTTATCGCCTTATAGATGCCCACCTGACAGAAGTAATGCCAATTATCTATACCCCAACCGTGGGTGAAGCTTGTGAGCATTTCTCTGACATTTATCGTCGTGCACGTGGTTTATTTATTTCTTATCCAAACCGTGAATACATCGACGACATGCTACAAAACGCCACCAAACAAAATGTGAAAGTGATTGTTGTTACCGATGGCGAACGTATTTTAGGCCTTGGTGACCAAGGTATCGGCGGTATGGGTATCCCAATTGGGAAACTCTCTCTATATACCGCTTGTGGGGGTATCAGCCCTGCTTATACTTTGCCTATTGTTATTGATGTAGGAACCAACAACCCACAGCGCCTGAATGACCCTCTATATATGGGATGGCGCCACCCACGTATTACTGGTGATGAATACAACGAATTCCTTGATGAATTTGTCCAAGCAGTAAAACGCCGTTGGCCAAACGTATTGCTCCAATTTGAAGACTTCGCCCAGAAAAATGCGATGCCTTTATTAACCCGCTACCGTGATGAGCTTTGCTGTTTTAATGATGATATCCAAGGCACTGCATCTGTTGCATTAGGTAGCTTAATTGCCGCCAGCCATGCTGCAGGCAGTAAGCTAAGCGACCAACGCGTGACTTTCTTGGGTGCCGGTTCCGCAGGTTGCGGTATTGCAGAGCAAATCATCGCCCAGATGAAATCCGAAGGCTTGAGCGACGAAGAAGCGCGTTCACGCATTTATATGGTTGACCGCTTTGGTTTATTAACCGATAAACTGCCTAATTTACTCGATTTCCAAGCTAAGTTAACGCAAAACAGTGAAAATTTAGCCAGCTGGGATGTTAACAGTGACTCAATTTCACTGTTAGATGTCGTACGCAATGCCAAACCAACCATATTGATTGGTGTGTCTGGCCAAGCTGGGTTATTCACAGAAGAAATCATTAAAGAGATGCATAAGCACTGTGAACGCCCTATCGTGATGCCATTATCGAACCCAACGTCACGTGTTGAAGCTCGCCCAGAAGATATTATCAATTGGACTGATGGAAAAGCATTGGTCGCAACAGGAAGTCCATTTAGCCCAGTATCTTACAAAGAGCAAGTGTTCCCAATTGCACAATGTAACAACTCCTATATCTTCCCGGGTATCGGTCTTGGTGTGATCGCCTCTGGTGCTAAACGCGTTACTGATGGCATGTTAATGGCCGCCAGCCGCGCTCTCGCCAGCTGTTCACCTCTTGCTAAAAATGGTGAAGGTGCGCTATTGCCTCTGCTATCTGATATCCAAGATGTTTCTCGCATTATTGCTAAACAAGTTGCCAAAGAAGCACAAGTTCAAGGTGTGGCAACCGTCACATCGGATAGCGCTCTTGATGAAGCCATTGAACGTAATTTCTGGAAGCCTGAGTACCGTACTTATAAACGTACTTCGTTTTAATTTGTCATAACGGTATTGATTGAAAGGGGCTCTTTAGAGCTCCTTTTTTGTTTTTTATAGCTCCCGAAAAACGAATGTCTGTTTTCTCAGATAATGATAAATTGCGCTAAACAAATCACTTATTTAAGATAACGGCCATGGCTGATTAATAGGATATTGACATGACTGGCGACCTCAATGCTGCTATTCCACAGAAACCTAAGTTTTCCCTATGGGCAATAGCTCTAACGCTTTTTATTGTAGCACTGAATATTGTTGTTTATTTTTATCAACTCAATTATGCCGCCCCACTCGATTCTCAAGAAAATAACTTATTGCTATTTGGTGCCAATGTTTACCAACTTTCATTAACGGGGGATTGGTGGCGCTATCCAGTCAGTATGGTATTGCACTCAGGTGGTATGCACCTTGCTTTGAATACGTTGGCTTTGTTTGTTATTGGGATTGAATGCGAACGTACCTATGGGAAATTTAGGATGCTCGCGATATACCTATTTTCAGGTATTGGCGCGGCATTTTTTAGTGCTTATTGGCAATACAGTGAAGCCATTAATGCAGTAGCGAACCGTGCATCGATGAATGCGTGGAATAGTTTATATTTACCTGATAACACAGTGTATATTACCGTGGGTATTGGCGCATCTGGCGCTATTATGGGGTTAGCTGCCGCTTCTGTAATTGATTTATTAAAAAGAATTAATAACCCGAGTCTCTCTCTTGAAGAACGCAACCAATTAAAACGCCCGCTATATAATATTATTGGGATGATTGCGCTAACTCTCATCAATGGTTTGCAGTCAGGTATTGATAACGCTGCTCATATTGGTGGCGCTGTACTTGGTGCGGTTATTAGCGGTGCTTTTGTGCTTGCGCCACAAGCAACATTTCGGGCAAAACTGCTTTCTAGTGGCTTAATTGTACTTATAGCTGCCACCTTACTGGCAATGACACTCAGCCAGTTTTCTTCCTTACAAGACGAAGACCTAAACTATGAGCGCCAGTTTATTTACCAAGAAATGGCAAAAGAACTTAATCAGCGATAAAAAATACTGTTTTTTGGTAAGAGAGCAGTCCTATTATTGATGCTGCCAATAATAGGACATAAATCTAGAAAGTGAATAAATTCATTGTCATCATAACTGCGCTACAGGTAATTAATAACAATGTAATGTATTGGAAAGTGCGTTCGGATAAACGGATCAGTAAATATTTAGCCAGTGGCATCACAATCAATGCCCCCACACACAGTATCAGCGCCAATTTTAAATCGGTATAACCGTCTTGCGCATAGGCCAAAGCAGAAGAGCCAGACAACACAGTTGTTACAAAAATCGATGTGCCAATTGCTTGCTTAATATTCAGTTGCATATAGCGCAACAACATAGGAAGAACAACCACCCCACCACCAACTCCAGTTGCACCAAGTACAACACCCGCTAGAACAGCTGGCACAGCCATGGATTTTAGCTGATCTCCTTTTGCCGCTTCTTGTTTGATGATCGAAACAAAAAACATTCGCTGAACAAATAAATAGAGCGAAAAGATAATGGCAGCAGCCACTAACAGGTTAATACCCCACTCGACTTGTTTTTCATACCCCAGTAATCCCCCAAGCCATGTCACAAGCAAACTAGAAAGAAAGGTGCTCGGCAACATAATCGCTAATACAATGAGCGCTCCTTTAAAGGGGATATTGCCTAAGCGAAAATGCATATAAGAAGAAGAAACCTTCATTAGCATCGAAAGGAAATTGGCCGTGGCTACGGCTGCTAATGCATTCAGCCCAAAAAAATAGGTCAGTATCGGTAATACAATCACACCACCACCGACACCCGTTGTGCTAATAATCAGCCCAATAAGTGCACCTATCGCTAACTCCGTTACAATCATTAACTCTTGCCTTGTATCAGTGCGCGTCGCCCTTTTTGTAATGCTTCATTTGCATCACTATCTGCTAACGTGAGGTATTTAAAAAATAATGTATCGAAAGTAATCATCTGTAACACTTGGGGGGTGATGATGCCTAATTGGGAATGTTGCTCATCATAAAAATAAGGCAAGGCGAAGTCCGCTAACTTTATCGCTTCATCTTGACCAAACCGCGTCAGTGCGACTGTCGGGCAACCTGTTTCTTTTGCAGCTCGAAGCATGCTATTGATTTCTTGAGTATTTCCACGCGCTGTTACCGCAATTGCAAGGTCTTCTGGCCCCAAATTTGCCGAATAACTTAGCTGAACATGCAAATCATAACTAAACAGTGCGTGTTTATTAATGCGAACTAATTTATGGAAAATATCACTGGCAACAATGGCTGAAGACCCGACACCAAACAGCACGATACGTTTGGCCTGAAACATTTTTTGCGCGATGGTATCTACGACAGATGGCTCAAGTAAATCCAGTGATTTTTCAATAGCCGAAATAAACATTTGCCCTGTTTTGGCGATAATCTGAGAAGTATCATCGTGACGACTCAGATTACCGTATAAACTTTCCGCTTTGTGTTGCTTCTCATCCGACAAATAATCGACTTTAAATTCAGGATAGCCACGGTACCCCATTTGGCGTGAAAAGCGGATAACAGATGCACTACTGACCCCAGCCGCTTGTGCCAATTCCGCTGCATTCATCGCAATAAGGCTTTCGCGATTATCCAACAAAAATGTGGCAATACGTTGTTCTGTGCCTTTACCGCGTGTCTGCATGCTTTCCAGTTTTACCGTCAGTGTCGACATGGCTTTTCCTTCTAATTATTTTTCTGGATCAGTGAAGCCTATTATCATACTGGCAATGAACCCGACAATCCATGCACCCGCAACAGCAATTAAGAAATCCAGGATTTGGCCATCACCCACTAATGGAATTAATGATAACCCTGCTGTTCCAAAAGGAATGATGATCCCGACATGGAAGAATGCCATTAATGCCCCGCCAGCCGCGCCACCAATACAACCCGCAATGAATGGTTTACCTAATGGCAATGACACACCGAATAATAACGGTTCACCGACACCAAAAATACCCACAGGCAACGCACCGACTAAGGTTTTTTTCAAACGTTGGTTTTTGGTTTTTAAATAAACCCAGAAACACGAGCCCACTTGCCCCATTCCGCCCATCGCTAAAATTGGGAACAAGTAATTCAGGCCAAAAGTTTGCAAAATTTCAGCATGAATTGGGATCAAACCTTGGTGTAAACCCGTTAGTAATAAGAATAAGAAACTGCCGCCTAAGATACCGCCAGTCGCCACGGCGCCACCGCCACTATTTAATAAAGCGACAGAAACCCCTTGAGCCAAAATCTGGTTTAAGTAATGTCCTGCGGGTTGGAACACCACAATTGCGACCATCGCAGAGACTAAAATGGTCACAAATGGCGTCACGATAAGATCTAAGCTTTCTTTAATGATACTTCTAAACCACACTTCAAATTTAGAAGAGAAAACGACCACCATCAGTACCGCAAAAATCCCCCCACTCCCTGGGACTAATTTCGAGCCAAATAAGGTGATATCCGCTAAACCTGGCATCGAAAGTAGCCCAGCCATGACCGCACCAATTGAGGTGGAAGCACCAAGCTCTTTCGCGGTATTCACCCCAATCATAATTGAAAGATAAACAAATACTGCGCTACCAATCAATTTTAATAACTTAAATAACTCAGGGAATTGGTCGACAACACCCGGAGCAACCAAGCGGACGATATTGATTAGCCCCATAATAAGACCGCAACCAATCAGAGCTGGAATGGTAGGGACAAATATAGCGGCTAACGTATTTAAAGTACGACGGATCGAGAACGCTTTTTTTTCTGTAGGCTTAGCCGTTTCTGTTGTTGAGGACGAACTACCTTGCATACGTTTGTTCATCACTGAAAAGACTTTTGCTGCGGTTCCCATCCCAACAATCACTTGTTGCTGTTCACCATTGAAAATCACGCCTTTTACGCCTTCAATTTGCTTCAAGGCCTCAGCATCGAATTTGCTATTATCTTTTAAAACTAAACGGATACGCGTCATACAATGAGTTAATGTTGCCACGTTCTCAAAGCCGCCCGCATATTTTTCTATTTCTCTGGCGAGTACTTCCAGATGTTCTATCTTATTAGCCATATTATTCCCCCGGTGTTGGCTAAGCTATATGCTAGCTTTCCATCACGCTATCCCCATTTATTAACGGTGTGTATCTAACATGCTGTCCAATGTGGTATTTGGATGCTGTTGAACGATGTCCGTCGCTTGCTGTGCGTTGATTTGTAACTCATGCATTAAAATTGCGCGTCGTGGATGATAATCCACTTGTGCCAATAGCCCTGCTGCGGTGTGTTCATCAATACCGCAGACCTCACTTACAATTCGTTCTGCGCGGCGCAGTAATTTGATATTACTCGCAACAACATCAACCATTAAATTAGTATGAATACGGCCTAATCTCCCCATCACACAAGTACTTAGCATGCCTAAAATCATTTTTTGCGCAGTACCGCTTTTCATGCGAGTCGAACCTGATAACACTTCAGGGCCAACATCGGGGGCAATCGCCAATTTTGCTACTTCGCTGACTAGCCCTCGGCCTCGCGTAGTAATTGCCACCGTTAACGCACCGATTTCATTAGCATATTCAATGCCCGCTAAGGTAAATGGTGTGCGTCCGCTGGCTGCAATACCCACCACGACATCTTTGGCACAGAGTTGGCGTTTTTTTAGCTCTTCAATCGCTGACTCTACTGAATCCTCAATATTTTCAACCGCTTTTAGCATGGCATTTTGGCCACCTGCAATAATCGACTGCACCATTTCAGGTGAAGTGCCAAATGTGGGTGGGCATTCTGCACTGTCTAACACGGCTAGCCTGCCACTGGTTCCCGCCCCAATGTAAAACAAGCGCCCACCTTGTTTTAAGCATCCGGCAATCGCGTCAACCACTTGGGCAATCGCGGGTAGAACGGCCTGAATGGCCCCTGTAACGGTACTATCTGCTTGGTTAATAACCTTCACCATCGAGAGTGTATCCAACCGTGAAAACTGTTGTGTTTCCTGATTGAATTCATTGTGTAGGCAGTCACTCAGAGTATTTTCGGCTAGAGACATTAAAACGCCCTCATGAAATTTAATTTCATTAAAAAATACATTAAATGAACTTTTATTTCAATTTAAATCACTGCAATTTTGTACAACTTAATTGCGGGTTATGATCTTTCTCACAATAATAGGTCTGTATTGAAAAAATACCGGTGACGAAAGCCACCGGCGATAGCTCTATTTTACGAACTTACAGGTTCCGAAGGCAGATGGGATGTGAAAATCAGGTTTAACAGAATCAGGTTTGATCCAGCTAATCCATTTACGCACTTGCTTAGGTTCACCCGCGCTGAACTCCCCACGTAAAATGGCACACATTAGTGTCTGCTTGTCTGCGTCTTGCCATAAATTAAGTTTGGTAAATTCATCCAAATCAATTTTTCCCGTTAATACATAACCATTTGGCGTTATTTCACCCACGGTTTGTAATGTCTCCCAGTTCCAACTTGGGTCAACTTCACGGTAATAATTAGCTTTTGCATCGAAAGTACGTCCTTTCGGGTCCATTTCAGCCGTGTAATAAGGTTTTAGTTCAGGGCTAGTCGCAAAAAAGAGTTCGACTCGGTCAGAATCTAACACCGCTTGGTCTTTATCTGGGTTATCACCTAACTGAATATCTTTATCATCTGCAATAAAACGGAAATATAATGCGTCATCACTCCACAAAGCGCGAAAATCTGTTTTGGGAGCCGCTTCCTTTTCCCATGGGTACGTAAAATCGGTTAATATTTCTGCTTTTTCCCAGACTTCCGTACTTTTAGTCGCATCATTGAGTGATTTTAACTGATCGGTATGATTGATTTGGTACTCTTTCGCTGCCACACTCGCGGTAACAAACACAGCACTCGCGGCTAATAATGTCGTTAGTTTCATACTTTCCTCACCTATCTAATTAAAGATCTGCTATTCACAGAAACCCGCCAAAGAAACAATATTTCACTTCAAATTAAAAATATAGAATTAAAATTTCATAATATATAGCTTCATTCCATAAAAACTACCATGATGTGAAGCGAATCACTCTTTGATGAGAACGTGATTTACCTTTTTCATCCAATGTCTGATTAATTTTTTTTCAATTATTAGGCTTAATATTAGTCAACTTCGATTAGTGTGCAGACATTGACATGACTTTACGTTACGCGACTTGCGTCACTAATTTAAGTCAAGTAGCCTAGAGACACAGGCCTACTGAGGCTGACAATTTCGGATTATGACTCTTTATTATCAAGGCTAGGACATGAGGAAACGTCTGTTTTTTGGTCTTATTATTCTTGCAGGGATCGCATTTACGACCATAATGTTGCTTGATCGCTGGATAAGCTGGGATACCGCCCCCTATATCTATGAAGATGTAGAAAAATTGCCTGCGCGCGATGTCGGGATGGTACTCGGCACATCCAAATATTATGCCTCTGGTGTTAATAACCTCTATTATACCTATCGCATTAAAGGCGCAGCGGAAGCATACCACAGTGGAAAAGTGAAATATTTGCTCCTCAGTGGTGATAATGGCGCTCATAATTACAATGAGCCAATCAACATGCGCAAAGATTTAATTAAAGAAGGGGTTCCAGCCTCCAAAATTGTGCTCGATTTTGCTGGTTTTAGGACATTAGACTCCGTAGTACGCACTAAAAAAGTGTTTGATACCGATAATTTTACGATTATTACCCAGCGTTTTCATTGTGAACGTGCGGTCTTTATCGCCAAACATAAAGGTATTGATGCGCAATGTTTAGCGGTTCCGACACCTTCTGGGATGTATAGAGTGAGAGTGCGTGAAGTGTTTGCGCGGCTAGGCGCTCTGGCAGATTTATATATCTTAAAACGGGAGCCTAAATTTTTAGGTGAACAAGAATCGATCCCAGCCCCGATTAAAATGCCAGCCGGAATTAAAGGCTATCCGGCGGTTTCACCGGATGAAGTCAATAAATTGAAGTAGATATATAGGTAGATAAATACTCATCTACCTATTAACTTTGCTGTTAATTTGCGCCAACACCATTCAAGTGGGCCTTGTCTGAAAAACATCAGCCAATAATAAGAAAACAATACATTTATTCCCCAAATAATGGGAACCAAGACAATTAATTCAACCCGCGTGAATTGACCAAAATAGCCTAATTGGTAAAACAGTGTGGTACAAATTAGCGTTTGCAAAATATAATTACTCAGCGCCATCCGCCCCACATATTGCAGCCCATGGATTACCTTGTTATTTGCGATTTTTTCCCAAAAACCATACACCAAAGCGATATATCCTAAAGATTGGAATGGAATAACTAGCTCATTAATAATGTAACCAATGATTGATGTTGAAAAATAACTCCAATTAAATTGGCTTTGCATGTATAGCGAAACTATTTGGACCAATATCGATGGCAAGATAAATATGTAGGCTATTTTACGGTAGTGTTGAGCGCTAAATTGCCCTTGTAACCAGCCATTTTTCATTAACAGTGCGCCAATAATCATCAATGCCGCTAATTGCCAGCCATATTGGATAACCAACATTTCAACCATTTTGAGCATCTCTGACGCCCGATAAAGCACACCATCCATTCCCCCCGAGGTATGCATCACATATTCAAATGCCAGTTGCTCATCCGAGGTTTGCCAAAAACCGGAGGGATCTATACTACTTCCCAACACGAGCAAAATAACTAACCCAACCAAATAGATTGATAATGCTATTTTCAATAATAAACTATCATCATATTGATTAAGCAAATAGGTCACTAACAAGCCGGTTAATGCATAAGCCAACAGAATATCACCATCCCAAAAACCAACCCCATGGATCACCCCGAATAGGGCTAAAACAGATAAACGGCACTGGTTCCAACGAAGAGAGCGAGAGTGTAATAAAGCAAGCGTTGCCCCAAATAGGATTGAAAAAATCGCGAGAACTTTACCTTGAAAAAGGACATTGAAAACACCCCAGAGGTAAGCCTCTGAATCGGATGTTGTATTGGTATAGTAAGGGTTTAAATACGCTGCTTGTGGTAAAGCAAATGCAAAGATATTCATTAGCAGAATACCTAAAATTGCTATACCACGAACAGCGTCAAGTTGGTCAATGCGGCTTGACGGTGTCGTTGTTGTCATAAATTATAAGTGACGAACTGCACGTAAAAATTCTTGCCGTGTATTTTGGCTTGATTTAAATAACCCACCAAGTGACGTTGTTGTTGTTGCACTTGTCGCGTCACGAATACCACGAGCTTTCACGCAATAATGCACCGCATCTATGCAAACTGCCACATTTGTTGTTCCCAATAATGTTTGCAAAGCAACCAAAATTTGCTGAGTTAAGCGCTCTTGCACTTGTGGGCGTTGTGAGAAAAATTGCACAATGCGATTAATTTTCGATAAACCAATCACTTTGTCTTTTGGAATATAGGCAACCGTAGCCTTTCCATCGATCGTAACAAAATGGTGTTCACAGGTACTTGTTAGCGTGATATCACGCACCGTGACCATTTCATCCACTTTCATTTTATTTTCAATCAAAGTGATTTTTGGAAAGTTTGCGTAATCAAGCCCTGAAAAAATTTCATCAACATACATTTTTGCGATACGACGAGGGGTATCAGCTAAACTGTCATCGGTTAAATCCAAATTCAGCAGCGTCATGATCTCTGTCATGTGCCCTTCAATCAGTTTCTTACGTTCGTCGCCTGACTTTGGCTGGATACGTAAAGGCGTTTCTAAGCCTCTAGCCTCCAGCGCGGCATGAACTAATTCGGCCTCTTTACTCAGAGATGACATGTGAGCCTCCACAAATGGTATTACTATTTTTATAAAATGCAGGTGTGCGGTACTCTAAAACAGCAGGTACAGATAATCCAGCACAACATAGATAATTGCCGTGAAATAATTGCATTTAACCCTGTAATTCATTCACCCAATGATTACTTTCTTTAAACGGTTTAACACCTTATATAACGTGATTTTTATCACACTTTCTCTCAATCCTTTAACCTTGAATGGTGAAAAACCAATAACCCGCCAATAAGTAACACAATACATAACCTAAGCATTAACCATTCTGTGCATAATTTTGTTTGTGATAATGCCACCTTACTGGTTAAATCTGACCAAAAGCTATCTGTAATCAATTTCTATTCATTCACCCACTAATGGATTTCTGCCATAATATGCATTACGAACACATTTTAAAGCCTCAAGGCAGATAACAATAATGAGGGTCATTATTTATGGATCAGTGTCATACTAACGATTTGATTTCTCTAGATGTTGCATTGGAAAAATTACTATCTCAAACGAAAACCGTCACAGATACAGAAATCATTCCACTGACCTCCTCTGCACAGCGCATCATTGCGACAGACCTAATTTCTCCTATCAATGTTCCACCATTTGATAATTCTGCGATGGATGGTTATGGCTTACGTTTTGCCGATTGGGATGGTAAAACGCCAATGCCTGTGGCAGGTAAATCATTTGCTGGCAACCCGATGGAAGGTGAACTCAAAGCGGGTTGCTGCGTGCGTATTATGACGGGTGCTCCAATTCCACAAGGTGTGGACACTGTTGTCATGCAAGAGTCTACAGAACAAACCGAGCAAGGGATTATATTCACCCACCCCATCAAACAAGGCAGTAATATTCGTAAAGCTGGGGAAGATATTGCCCAAGGCAGTGCGGTGTTCCCTGCTGGAACCTTACTTACCACTGCTCAGCTACCTTTAATTGCTTCACTGGGTATTGCAGATGTCGCCGTATATCGTCGCCTTAAAGTTGCCGTTTTTTCAACGGGTGATGAACTGCAAGCGGTCGGCCTTCCTTTAGCAGATGGGCAAATTTATGATACTAACCGCTTTACCGTCCGTCTGATGCTTGAAAAACTTAACTGCGAAGTGCTCGATTTAGGTGTGATACCGGACTCGCCAGAAAAACTCAAACAAACCTTTATCGAAGCTAACCAACACGCGGATTTAGTGATCAGTAGTGGTGGAGTTTCCGTGGGTGAAGCCGACTATACCAAACAAATTTTGGATGAATTAGGCACGATTGGTTTTTGGAAGCTAGCTATAAAACCAGGAAAACCCTTTGCATTTGGCAAGCTGAGTGACGCTTGGTTTTGTGGGCTACCGGGGAACCCCGTTTCCGCAGCACTCACCTTCTACCAATTGGTTCAACCGCTGATTGCTCGTCTTTCAGGGCACAGCCAATGGCGTGCCCCGCTACGCTTTAAAGTTCCAGTTACCACCACATTGAAGAAAAGCCCGGGCCGTTTAGATTTTCAACGAGGAATTCTAAGCACCAATGAGCAAGGACAGTTACAAGTCGCCACAACGGGTCACCAAGGCTCACACGTGTTTAGTTCATTTAGTTTAGCTAACTGCTTTATTGTCCTTGAACGAGAGCGTGGGCGTGTTGAAGCAGGTGAAATGGTTGAAGTCGAAATGTTTAACTATTTATTAAAAAGTGAATAATAACTGTGCAAGAGCTTAGCGATCTGGAAATGTTGCGGTATAACCGCCAAATTATCCTCCGTGGGTTTGATTTCGATGGGCAGGAAAAACTTAAGGCTGGCAAAGTGCTAGTTATTGGCCTTGGCGGTTTAGGCTGCGCTGCAACACAATACCTTGCTGCTGCCGGTGTCGGTCATCTGACATTGGTGGATTTCGATACTGTGTCGTTGTCTAACTTGCAACGGCAAATTTTGCACCGTGACGCCACCATTGGTACACCCAAAGTTGATTCAGCTAAAGTGCAACTTGCTGCCATTAACCCACATATCCAAATTGACACCGTCAATGCACAACTAGATGATGCTCAACTTGATGAATTAATCATGCACCATGATGTGGTCTTAGACTGCACCGATAACGTTGCCATTCGTGAACAGCTTAATCGCCTGTGTTTACCACAGAAAAAACCACTGGTTTCAGGTGCTGCCATCCGCATGGAAGGGCAATTATCTGTTTTTACTTATGAAGAAAGCACCCCTTGTTATCACTGTTTAAGCCGTTTATTTGGTGAAAATAACTTAACTTGTGTTGAAGCCGGAGTTATGTCCCCTTTAGTTGGTACCATTGGTACGCTAGAAGCAATGGAAACAATTAAATTATTAGCTAATTATGGGAAAGTTAATTCAGGAAAAGTATTGTTATTTGATGCAATGACTATGGATTTTCGCCAATTTAAACTTAGCAAAGATCCCCATTGTGAAGTCTGTGCTAAAGGCTAACGACTAAATTTTCGGGCAAGTTGTTTTTTCTCATCATTCAGGCGAGGCTTTTCTCGCCTTTTTCCCATTTTCACCACATCAAAATTAGGAATAATCCGAAAAAATAATTTAATTCTCCTTTCACCTTATACTATCTCTCTTTTGTGGTGCTTGATGGTTTAAATATCACCACTGTTTATTCTTTTGATAAAGTTACTGAGAGTATGAATATGCAATTCCCTCCTTGCCCGAAATGCCAGTCTGAATACACCTATACTGATAACGATATGTATATCTGCCCTGAGTGCGCGCATGAATGGAATGATGCCGAGCCTGTAGCTGATATTGATGAATTGATTGTAAAAGATGCCAATGGCAACCTATTAGCTGATGGTGATACCATCACGGTTATTAAAGATCTCAAAGTCAAAGGCAGCTCTTCTATGCTAAAAATTGGTACCCGCGTTAAAGGTATCCGTTTGGTCGAAGGCGACCACAATATCGACTGTAAAATTGATGGTTTCGGCCAAATGAAATTGAAATCTGAATTTGTGAAGAAAAACTAAGTTTACTTCGCCCATTAAAAAGCCCTCAAATTTGAGGGCTTTTTGTTTTTTCATCCAAAAACCAGATTTAAAGAACGACACCTTGGCTTGTCAGGTATTCATCATAAGTACCTTTGAAATCAATGACTTTATCTTCTTTAATCTCTAAAATACGGCTCGCTAACGAGCTAACAAACTCACGGTCATGGGAAACGAAAATTAACGTTCCTTTGTATAATTCGAGAGCTAAGTTTAATGACTCGATAGATTCCATATCCAAGTGGTTGGTTGGTTCATCCATAATCAAAATATTTGGTTGTTGCATCATTAACTTACCAAATAACATGCGTCCTTGTTCACCACCGGATAACACTTTAACTTTCTTTTTAATGTCATCTTGAGAAAACAGTAAACGGCCTAAAATACTGCGCACCGCTTGCTCGTCATCTCCTTCACTTTTCCACTGACTCATCCAGTCAAACACGGTTAAATCTGTTTCAAAATCTTCTGCATGGTCTTGGGCATAGTAACCAATGCTACTGTTTTCTGACCATTTAACCATTCCGCTCGTTGCAGGTTGTTCACCCACCAGCGTTTTTAAGAATGTCGTTTTACCGATACCGTTAGCACCAATAACCGCCATTTTTTCGCCAACTTCCAGTAATAAATTGACGTTTTTAAATAATGGCCCTTGGTCATAACCGTTCGTTACCGCTTCTAATTCCAGTGCATTGCGGAACAATTTTTTCTCTTGTTCAAAACGAATGAATGGGTTTTGACGGCTAGACGCTTTCACCTCATCCAATTGAATTTTATCAATTTGACGTGCACGGGAAGTCGCTTGTTTCGACTTAGAAGCATTCGCACTAAAACGACTAACGAAAGATTGCAGCTCAGCAATTTGCGCTTTTTTCTTTGCGTTATCCGACAATAGACGTTCACGAGCTTGGGTTGCCGCGATCATATATTCATCATAGTTACCCGTGAATAAACGTAATTCACCATAATCTAGGTCAGCCATGTGCGTACATACGGTATTTAAAAAGTGCCTATCATGGGAAATAATGATCATGGTACAGTTACGATCATTCAGCACTTGCTCTAACCAACGAATCGTATCGATATCCAAGTTGTTCGTCGGCTCATCGAGTAATAAAATATCTGGATCAGAAAATAGGGCCTGTGCCAGTAGCACACGCAGTTTCCAGCCAGGTGCGACTTCACTCATCGGCCCATAATGCTGTTCAACAGGGATACCTACACCCAGTAATAATTCACCTGCACGTGCTTCTGCGCTATAGCCGTCCATTTCACCATAAGCGACCTCTAAGTCAGCGACTCGGTAGCCGTCTTCTTCGCTCATTTCAGGTGAGGCGTAGATCCTATCGCGCTCTTGTTTGACGTCCCACAGTTCGCTATGCCCCATAATCACGGTATCAAGCACGGTAAATTCTTCAAATGCGAACTGATCTTGGCGAAGTTTACCAATACGCTCATTTGGATCAGTCGTGCTCACATTACCCGCTGTTGGGGTTAAGTCTCCCCCTAAGATCTTCATAAATGTGGATTTACCTGCGCCATTTGCGCCGATCAAACCATAACGGTTGCCTGTGCCAAATTTAACTGAAATGTTTTCAAACAGTGGCTTACTGCCAAACTGCATAGTGATATTGTTCGTTGTTAACACTGCTATGCCTTAAATTAAACGGTGTAAAATAGCCTGCGATGATTTGGGTTCCATGACTACAGCGTGCAAAACAACCCAAAATAGTGATTTGAGCAGCAAAATACATTCCCTGCATGGTCATTAGAGTATGGCAGGTATAAATAGCGGCGCATTATGCCATATTACACCGCTTAGATCTTGTGCTGTTTTCAGCAAATTGATTAACACAGAAGGAAAGGCTGACTAAATGCCAAACTAAAGCGTGATCCCCATAGTACGGCTGATTTCTGTTAGCCCTTCTCGCTCATAAAACTTAATGGCTTTATGATTTTGCGCTAATACCGACAGCTCCAAATGGCTAAACTGCCTACTCTTCGCCCATACTTTAATGCCATCGAGTAATTTTTGCCCTGCTTTTTCACCACGGAAATTGGGGTCAACCACTAAGTCAAAAATATAACCAAAATTTCGAGGAACAATGCAGCTATAAGGATCAGCAACTTGTTGTTGCGCGATGCAAAATCCTTTAATCTCACCGTTAAATTCAGCAACTAACAAATAAAATTTATCATCGATAATCGCATTTTCAATAAATTCCCTAGCCTGCTCTGCAGGTTGTAAGCGCTCGGGGTCTAGTAATGCCATTTCCGAAAACAAAATTTGATAAAGCGATAAAATAGAGTCTATATCACTTTTTATAGCTTCCCTTATCATGCATTCCTCTCTGTGATTTCGATATTAATGCTAATCGTAAGTTTTAATTGGTGGCGCAATATACGTTTCGAAGCTTTCTAGTAATTCAGCTGGCGAATCATTCACAATCGCCATATGACGATATTTTTCATGTAGGAAGCCTTCATCCGCCATTTTATTTGTCATATCAATCAATGGTTGCCAATAATTATTAATATTAAACAAGGCACATGGTTTAGTATGTAAACCAATTTGGCTCCAAGTAAATACTTCTGCGTACTCTTCAAGCGTGCCATATCCGCCTGGTAAAGCGACAAAAGCATCGGCAAGTTCAATCATTTTACTTTTACGCTGATGCATCGTTTCAACTTTATACAGCTCAGTTAAATTCTTATGAGAAATTTCGCGTTCTTCTAGCAATGAAGGGATCACACCAATCGCCTTACCACCTAATGACAAAACAGTATCAGCAACCGTTCCCATAATCCCCACACTCGCCCCACCATAGACTAATGCGATATCGCGACTAACCATTTCTTTAGCAAATTCAATGGCTTTTTGCTGATAAATTTCGTTTTTCCCCATGCTTGAACCACAATACACTGCAATGCTTTTAATTTTTCCCATTTGTTCCTCATTTCCATTTTTATAGTGGCTTTTTAGAGAATGGAATTATACGAGCCTAGTGTAGAAGCTCAAGCATCATCCTTCCCACCATAAAATTAATCCATGTTTATAACATCGTCATTCAGTTAAACCAACACCTTGAATACCCATAGAGCACATTTATCACCTTGTTATTGTTAGCTGTAAAATAAAGAAATATAAAGCAGCAGGGTTTTATGAGATAATCTGTCAGAAATTATTTTTCATCATCAAATACTTATTTTTCTAAATATTTATTGCCAATTAAGTTACGTTGTCTGAGGTTTACTTATTTATGTCTGCCGACACTAAAAAGAGCGCATTTCCGCTATTACCTATCGGGTTATTACTGCTTGCTATGACCTCTATTCAAAGCGGGGCTTCTTTAGCTAAAACTTTATTTCCTGTTATCGGCGCTCCCGGTGTTACTGGTTTACGTTTATTGCTTGCTACAATTATATTATTTGTTATTTTTAAACCTTGGCGTTTAAAATTCAGAAGAAGCTCGCTAGTTCCACTGCTAGCCTACGGCTTGTCCCTAGGTACGATGAATTATTTGTTTTACCTTTCCCTTGAGCGCATTCCATTAGGAATAGCCGTTGCACTAGAGTTTACTGGTCCTTTAGCTGTCGCAATGTTCTCCTCTCGCCGCCCAATTGATTTTTTGTGGATAGCCCTTGTTATAGTTGGGTTATTATTTTTACTCCCAATTGGCGATAATATTGAATCCATTGATACACTCGGTGCTATCTATGCTCTCGGAGCCGGTGTCTGTTGGGGGTTGTATATTATATTTGGCCAACGAGCGGGAGCGGGCTATGGCGCTGCCACCGTGGCTATCGGTTCATTTATTTCTGCGATGATTTTCTTCCCGATCGGTTTAATGCAAACAGGTGTCGAGGTGATGTTCGACCCTTCAATTTTACCTATTGCACTAGCAGTCGCGATTTTATCAACCGCATTTCCTTATACTTTAGAAATGATCGCGCTAACGCGTTTACCTGCCCGAACTTTTGGTACATTGATGAGCCTTGAACCTTGTATGGGTGCATTTTTAGGAATTGTTTTCCTAAATGAGCACTTAACGATGACTCAGTGGTTAGCCTTATTATGTATTGTCTGTGCTTCTATTGGCTCCACCTCAACAGCGGTACCAAAGTCAAAAATTGAAAAAGTGTCCTAGCCACTAAAAGCTAGAAGCAAACAAAGACAGTCAAGGTTAATAAATTCGATATATTGATATTTATTAACCTTTTTTCGTGTAAAGTTTTATTCATCAATTTGAAATAATCTATTTTTATTTCTAGTTTATGCTTTAAATAAAAATTAATTATCTCTATCGCACTTATTGTCAAAAACGATTAGTATCGAAGATCCACAATTAATTAACGGTTAATAAAGTTTATCGAATAGACCTATTAAATTAATCGTTTATTACATCATGACAAATTAGTTTGGTTATTTTATATTTATTGACAGATGAGGTTACTAAACAAATTCATATTTAAGAGAGGATGAATCATGAGCACAGCTAAATTATTTAAAGCATCTTCAAATGAACTTTTATATACACGTAATGATATGGAAGACAGCGTAAAATTGGAAACCATTGGAATTCTTAATGTTATGGTTGTCCACTTTACCGATCTCTCTCTAATGACTAAACAAGCCCACTGGAATATGCGTGGTCGCAATTTTATCGCTGTACATGAAATGCTAGATGGCTTTAGAACCACGTTAGTTGAACATTTAGATGAATTCGCAGAGCGCGCGGTTCAATTGGGTGGGGTTGCTATTGGTACAACCCAAGAAGTTAACCGCTTCACTTCGTTAGAAGCTTACCCAATTAATATCCATAGCGTACAAGACCACTTGAAAGCGTTAGCCGACCGCTATGCTATTGTCGCGAATGATATCCGCAAAGCCATTGATGAAGTGGAAGACGAAGACACTGCGGATATGTTTACTGCGGCTTCCCGCGATATGGATAAATTCCTCTGGTTCTTAGAAGCAAATATTGAGTAATGTCGTAAATAGAGTCAATTAAAATTGACCAATGGCCACTGAAAAGTGGCCATTTTATTTGCGAGTAAATAACTATAAATCAAACTGTTATTTAAATATCTAAAAATAAAATGAGTTAATTTAATTATTTACTGTTTTTTAGGTATTTCGGGTTGTTCTATCGGAAATACTGGTAATGCATTTAATAGCCTTTTACCATAATTTTTAGTCAGTAAACGTTTATCATAAATAATAATTTCACCATAACATTCATGACTACGAATTAGCCTGCCCGCTTGCTGTATCAAATTAAATGAAGCGCTCGGTAAACTTTGTACTTCAAATGGGTATCTCTTCAATGATTTCAACCAATCCCCTTCTGTGATAATCACTGGGTTTGTTACTGGTGGAAACGCAATTTTATGAATATGGACCTGAGTTAAGTATTCCCCTTTGAGGTCTAACCCCTCAGCAAACGATTGTAAGCCAATTAAGGCACTAGCTTGCCCTTGGTTAATTCTTTCGCAATGTGTTTCAACTAACCGGTAGCGAGGTTGATCTCCTTGGACCAAAAGCTGCAAGCGCAAATCTTTTACGTGTTCGAGAAAGCCTTCCATCGCTCTTTGGCTACTAAATAAAACCAATACTCCACGATGAGTATTTTGAGTAAATTGCTCACGGAAAAATACCGCCATTTCTGCTAAGTGTTCAGCTTCATTATTGATAGTTGGCTCATATTCCATTTTAGGAATAATAATTTTACCCTGCTCAACATGGTTAAAAGGGGAAGACAATGTCACAAAGCGGTCATCACTTTTTTCGGATAGCCCTGTGAGCTCCATAAAACGTGAATAACTGTTCAACGACCTCAGTGTTGCCGAGGTAATGACAATATGAGGCACATTGCGCCATAACAAATGTTGTAACTGCTCACTTACTCGGATCCCCGCACAATGCATAAAGAAACGAGATTGGTTTTTCTCATAACGCCGACTTAACCATTTTGACACAGGAGCTCCTGAACTTTGCTCTAATGCCGCCAGCCGCCATAGCTTCGACATATTTTCAAAGTACCCCATAGCCCTGCTAGTCACAATAATGGAACGATGTAAGCGAACGATATCTTGTTTCGCAGTTTGTTCCGTTAAATCATTTAAGATAGCTTCAGCCAGCCCTTGTAACGCATCAGTCTGCTTGAACAACACCTGACAGCTTAATTGCATTGCTTCAGGTAACACACCTAGTGGAAATAAATATTCAGTTTCTTTTGATGTTTCTGGTAATAATGCATTCGCTAATAATGAGAAATCGCGAAATGTTTCCCGTAATTTTTCTGCATGTTGCTGTAACCGTTCAGGATTAGCAAGCTTTGGTGGCTTCACTGGACGAAATTGGCTCATATATTGCCCAACATGCTGAATAAAGCTATCAAGCTGTGCCGTTAATTGAACTAACGTAATTTCGCCTTCAACTTCAAGGGCATCCCTCGCAACGTCTGGGACATGGTGGCCTTCATCAAGCACTAATAATAAGTTTTTCGGGTCCGGCAAAACCGACTCACTCTCCATTGCGGCCATAACCAATGCATGATTAGCGACCACCACATCGGCATCTTCAATTTCCCGCCTAGCAATAAAAAATGGACACCGCTGATAAAATTGGCAATTACGACCCAAACAATTCATTTTATCAGTGCTAACTTTACGCCATAAACTATCACTAAATGCACGTTTGTGGTGATCCCTTAACCCATCCCATGCAAAGCTCTGAAAATCATGCCGCAGCTGCTGACAAATTGCCCGTTCTTCACTATTCGCAATTTCTGTTTTATCTTCCACCAATAACATTAAATCAATTTGTTCGCCTTCTGCTGCGCAGATAGCTTCTAAATTACGGGGACAAACATAACGAGCACGCCCGAATGCACCCGTATATTTTAGATCAGGAATAATTTTGCTTAATAACGGTAAATCTTTGCTATAAATTTGGTCTTGTAGCGCCACATTTGCCGTACTGACTACTAAGGTTTTTCCTTCTTCCCTGCCAACTGCAATTCCCGGTATTAAATAAGATAGCGTTTTCCCCACCCCTGTAGGTGCCTCTATGACCAAATGGCGACCATCATCATCCGCTAGGTTTTTTGCGACTTGCGCGATCATCTCCCGCTGTGGGGCTCGAGAAACAAACCCGTCAATTTGTACGGATAACCCTTTATACCACTGAGTTATTTGTTCTTTAGTTTTATTTGACAGGGACATAAATTATGCAGGTGACCAAAGTTAAGATGAAAGATAACGAAACCGACAACAATACGAAATAGGAAAAAAAATTTTTTGCCAACCGCTTCGCAAAACTACTGTATTAATACCCATTATACATAAAAATTGGGAAGCTTTTTGCAAAACGCCCATTATGCAACAGAAAAAATAGCTTTTAACTTGTTTGCAACACTCATCCGGTTATACTTTGAGTTCTTATACTATTTTGAATTTTTATCACTAGGCAGGCTATAAAAAATGAAAAAGGTTGTTATCGCACTTTGCGCATTATGTGCTTTTGGTTCTGTTGGCGGTATTGTTTTAGCGGGTATGAACATTTATACACGTTCAACAACTCCCCTTGAACAAGGGCAGCCGCAATCCCCTTCAGCACTGCCAGCACCCAATCAAATTCAATAATTTTAAAATAATTTATCAGCCCAGGATGGAGATAGCTTATGTACAACGATTATTTCGTCACCCCACAATGGTTAAATTCACATCTATTTGATGACAACATCGTTGTACTCGATGCATCCTCTCCACCACCGACTGCACCTTATGATTGCCGCCAGCAATATTTAGAAGAACACATTCCTAACGCTCAGTTCTTTCATCAAGACGAAATTGCAGACAAAAGCTGTGATTTACCCCATATGCTGCCAAGTGCCGATATTTTTAGCCAAGCCGTTAGTGCCATGGGCATTGGCAATGACACCCAAGTTATTATTTATTCGCAGAATAATTTATTTTCATCCCCAAGAGCATGGTGGACTTTTACTACAATGGGCTGCAAAAACGTTAAAATTTTAGCTGGTGGTATCGATGCTTGGAAAACTGCTGGGTTTGATGTTCAGTCCGGGGAAGTCACTCCACCAGCTGCGAAACAGTTCCATGCAACACGCAAAGACAGTAATGCACTGAATCGAGAGCAAATGCTTGATATTGTGAATCAAGGCAAAATTCAAATTATTGATGCTCGTGCAGAGCCACGCTTTCTTGCCCAAGCGCCGGAACCTCGTCCAGGCTTGCGTATGGGTCATATTCCTGGGAGCAAAAACGTCCCATGGGATCTTCTCGTTGAAAAGGGTGAATTCAAATCACCAGAGCAACTTAAAGCTATCTTTACTAAACAAGGTGTGGATATCCATGCACCTTCTGTGACGACCTGTGGTTCAGGAATGACCGCTGCGGTGGTATTAATGGCATTAACATTATTAGGTAACCAAAACATACGTTTGTATGATGGTTCATGGGCCCAATGGGGGCAAGATAACGGCCTGCCAATTGAGTCGTAGCCTCCCCACCGCCATAAAAATATAAGCCACTTAATATTCAAGTGGCTTATAGAATAAAGATTTATCAAGTAGAGAAAATAGCTATTTGGCAAATATCCCAGCTAAGAACAGCACGACTATCGCTCCGATAACCGCGACAACAAAGCTACCAAAGTTGAAGCCATCAACTTTTCCTTTACCAAAGAAAGTGCTGATGTAACCACCCACAACAGCACCAACAATCCCCAACACGGTGGTCATAATGAACCCCATGTGGTAAGTACCCGGCATCAGCCACTTAGCTAAAACACCAGCAATTAGACCAAAAATAATCCAAGCTATTACACCCATCTTACGCCTCCCAGACTAGGTAATTTCACGACATACATCAAAATATTTTCAGACAACAGTATGAGCTTTAAATAAATTAAATCGCTCTCCTACCAATTAAGTAAAGACCCTATGAGTTAATTTCGCAACTATAAAATTTTGCTAATTAACATTATTCATAACTAATTACTCACAATTTCAGTTATCACTTGCGCAATCTGTTGGGCATTTTTTAACGATCTAACCTGAGAAAACAGTTCATCTGCCTGATGGTATTCTTTACGTAAATAACCTAGCCACTGCTTGATTCGAGCAGCATGGTAATGGCCTGTATCTCCTTGTTTTTCAAGCTCCGTATACTTTAATAACAACCTGCCAACCTGCTCCCAAGGCATTTTAGATTCATTAAATTTAACCACCCGGCTAAGGTTTGGGGTGTTTAGTGCTCCACGACCAATCATCACGGCATCACAACCTGTGATTTCAAGGCAGCGCTGTGCGCTCGCATAATCCCAAATTTCACCATTAGCAATCACTGGGATCGATAATTTACGGCGGATCTCTCCAATAGCAGACCAATTAATACTCTCTGCTTTATAACCGTCTTCTTTCGTTCTACCGTGAACAGTGAGCTCTGTGGCCCCTGCCTGTTGAACCGCATCTGCAATTTCATAAGCAAATTCAGAGCTATCCCACCCTAAACGGACTTTAACCGAAATAGGTAATTCTTTTGGAACCGCTTCTCGCATTGATTTAGCAGCTCGATAAATTAAATCAGGTTGTTTCAATAATGTCGCACCACCGCCATGGCCATTGACTGTTTTTGATGGACACCCGCAATTTAAATCAACCCCCCAAGATCCTAACTCGACCGCTCGGTTTGCATTTTCTGCTAACCACTGAGGATGCTGCCCTAACAGCTGTACACGGACAAGCGTCCCTGAAAGGGTACGACTTTCATGCTTTAGCTCAGGGCATAAACGGTAAAATGTTTTTGCGGGTAAAAGGGTATCAACCACACGAACAAACTCTGTTATGCACAGGTCATAGTCATTAACTTCACTTAATAAACAACGAACTAGAGGATCTAAAACCCCTTCCATAGGAGCTAATAAAACGCGCATAAGTGACTCACAAAAAACGTAATAATTCCTGCTTATCATACCGTTTATTTAATTGATAAGCAGGAAAAATTCTAAGACAGGAGTGGCCAGAGACTGGCTTGAAATGGTTTTTCAAATAGCTCTAGTCAATGCTATTAACATTAAAAAGAGCTACAAGATTACGGGAGGTTAACTATCACTACGCCCTTGTTTGACTTTTTTCTGTGCGTTTTTCCATGGGGAACCCGCCGCCTTTCCTGAACTCGGCTTTGACGATGGTGCATTGCTACGACGTGGTGCTTTACTTTGATTCCTATCACCTGAACCGCCTGAACGACGTTCATTCCGTTGTGGTGTTTTTTGAATAGGCTCCGCTTTGATGGATGGGTCGGGCTCATAGCCTTCAATCGCCATCAATGGAATCGATTTTTTCAATAATTTCTCGATATCCTTGAGTAACTTAGCCTCATCAATACAGACTAAGGAAACAGCCATTCCAGTTGATTCTGCACGGCCTGTACGGCCAATACGGTGAACATAATCTTCTGCAACATTAGGTAGCTCAAAATTCACCACATAAGGAAGCTGTTCAATATCAAGACCACGAGCTGCGATATCCGTTGCCACTAAAACACGAATATCTCCAGATTTAAAGTCAGCTAATGCACGTGTACGCGCTCCTTGGCTCTTGTTGCCATGAATAGCCGCAGCTTTAACGCCATCTTTATTTAAATGCTCAGCAAGACGGTTTGCGCCATGTTTTGTACGTGTAAAGACGAGGACTTGTTGCCAATTTTCACGGCCAATCATAAACGAAAGCAGCTCTGCTTTTCTTTTTTTATCAACCAGATGCACATACTGGGTAATTTGCTCCGAAGCTGAGTTTCGTGGAGCAACTTCAATAGTCACTGGATTATTGAGTAATTTATTCGCCAGTTGTTTGATTTCGTCAGAAAACGTTGCTGAGAATAATAAGTTTTGGCGCTTTTTAGGTAACTTATTAATCACCCTACGAATATCATGAATGAACCCCATATCTAACATACGGTCAGCTTCATCAAGTACGAAAACTTCGACTTGAGAAAGATCTACCGCATTTTGGTGCGCTAAATCTAATAAGCGCCCCGGAGTTGCAATTAAGACATCAACCCCGCCACGTAACTTCATCATTTGTGGGTTAATGCTTACCCCACCAAAGACCACAAAAGAACGAATACGTAAATGACGGCTATATTCTTTTACATTTTCAGCTACTTGTGCTGCAAGCTCCCTTGTTGGCGTCAAAATTAACGCACGAATAGGCTTGCGATCCTTCCCTGCTCGAGGAGTTATAATAAGCTTTTGTAAAATTGGCAATGTAAAACCAGCCGTTTTACCTGTACCTGTTTGGGCGCTAGCTAAAAGGTCATTTCCTGCAAGCACGGCTGGGATAGCTTGTTGTTGAATAGGCGTAGGACTTTCATAGCCTAATTCATTAATGGCAAGCAAAATTTCCTCGTTTAACGCGAGGTCTGAAAAAGTAGTCAAATTAATTACTCCGGGCTTCACCGCTTCAAATTGAATGTGGCAGTTATGGGGAAGTGAGTCAGAAGAAAAGCGCAAACTGCCGTGCGACACTGTGTAAAATTCTAACATCATTTGCTGATGATAAATATATTAATTTAGTTTGGTTAATAAATTAATATAAAATCTCATTCGTATAGTATATATACTTACATGGTACTATGAGATGTCGTTTTTTGATTTTTATAAAAATGAAAAGCCACCAAGAGCTAATTAGATATTATTTAATTCTGAATTTTTAAAGGAATGGTTATGAATACAAATTCATCGTCAACATTGCGAGGAGAAAATGCGAAAATGCAATTGCTTCTCACTGCTGCTGATGTATATGGAGAACAAGGGCTTGATGGCGCTACCACACGCAAAATCGCACAGGCATCAGGGCAAAACATTGCCGCAATTTCTTATTATTTTGGCTCAAAAGAAGGACTTTACTTAGCTGTTGCTCAGCTTATCACACAAACAATCCGGGACGATTTCCATGATGTCTTTCAAGAAATTGACAACTTTCTAAATCAACCTTTATCAGTTCAAGTCACTGATGATGCGCTTGGTTTACTACAAAAAACAGTCATTGCCTATAATCACTTTCAGTTGGAAAAGAAAAATTTAAGTTTTTCTCGCATATTAGCACGTGAACAACTCAACCCAACCGAAGCCTATACAATCATCCACGAACAGGCTTTAGGCCCAATACATTCGCGTCTAAACCGTTTGATTGCCATTTACATTGGTGCTGATCCCAATCATTTAACAACGCTAATTCACACTCACGCTATCCTTGGCGAAACGCTGTCATTTCGTATTGCTAGAGAGACGTTATTACGTCAAACCGGTTGGAAGCATATTAATGAAAATGAATTTAAAATTATTAATCAAGTTCTTATTGAGCATACAAATATATTATTAGCAGGCTTACGCCATCGCAAACAATATGAAAAGTGATATGATAAAAATATTAAAGTGATTTATTCACATTGATAATAACTAGAGGCTGATGATTTTATTGTAATTTATGCCACATTTTTCCACTAAAAACAGCGGCCTCTAACAACAAATTTGTTTTCATATCGTGGATTCTTTAAGTAAGGTTAGCTATGAGCAATAAAAACCGTTCTGTTGTTGTTTTCATTATTCTCATATTAATCGGCGCTGCAATTGGCGGTTATTACTACTATCAATCACAGCAAGACAAGATATTAACACTCTACGGCAATGTTGATGTCCGCACGGTAAATCTCGGTTTTCGTGTCCCGGGCAAGCTTGCATCCCTAAGCGTTGATGAAGGTGCAAAAATTATTGCAGGCCAGCAGCTTGGTCAACTGGATGACGCTCCCTACATTAACGCGTTAAATAAAGCCAAAGGGGTGCGCGACAGCGCCAAAGCCCAACTCGCTTTGAAAGAAAGTGGTTACCGCACCCAAGAAATCGCACAAGTTGAAGCGGAGTTGGCTAAAAAACAAGCAGCTTGGCAATATGCCGATAACTTTTATAAACGTCAGCAAGGGCTTGCAGCATCTCGCGTTATTTCAGCTAATGATTTAGACAGCGCGAAAAACAACCGAAACCAAGCATTTGCCGCTCTTCAAGCAGCACAAGACAAGCTGAATCAATACCAAAGTGGCTTTCGCCAAGAAGAAATAGCCGCTGCACGAGGTGAATGGTTACAAGCTGAAGCGGCTGTTGCCCAAGCTGAACTCGACTTGCAAGACACCATTTTAACTGCACCTTCATCTGGGACTATTTTAACCCGAGCAATAGAACCGGGCACAATCATCAGTGCAGGTAATACCGTATTTAGCGTCACATTAACAAACCCCGTTTGGGTTCGAGCCTATGTTAGCGAACCACACCTCGGAGATGCCATCCCTGGTAGAGAGGTCTTGCTGTATACCGATAGCCGCCCGAATCAGCCTTATCATGGTTCCATCGGGTTTGTTTCCCCTACCGCTGAGTTTACGCCTAAAAGCGTACAAACCCCTGATTTAAGAACCGATTTAGTCTATCGACTGCGTATCGTTGTCAATGATGCTGACGATGCTTTACGCCAAGGAATGCCTGTGACTATTCAGTTTGCTGATAATAAACAGTAAGAGTTTGCTATGAGTGATGATTACAGTATTCGCCTATCCAACGTCGAGAAAGCTTTTGCTGGCTTAGGTGCACCTGCCGTTGAAAGCTTAACAATCGATATTCATGGGGGCTCTGTAACTGGCCTTGTCGGCCCTGATGGTGCAGGAAAAACAACCTTAATGCGCATGATTGCAGGGCTATTAAAACCAGATGCTGGGAAAATTAGCGTGATGGGGCTCGACCCCATCGACGACAGCATTGCTATGCGAGCAGACCTAGGCTATATGCCCCAAAAATTTGGTTTATATGAAGACCTGACCGTACAGGAAAATTTAAATTTGTACGCAGATTTGCGTGGAGTACTCGGCGAAGAGCGGCAAAAAACCTATCAGCAGCTGCTTTCTTTCACTAGCTTAGCTCCTTTTACCAGTAGGCTGGCGGGTAAATTATCAGGGGGGATGAAACAAAAACTCGGGTTAGCCTGTACATTACTAGGAAAACCCAAGGTTCTTTTACTCGACGAACCCGGTGTTGGTGTTGACCCCATCGCTCGGCGGGAGCTCTGGCAAATGGTTCATACCCTTGCTGATGATGGAATGCTGATCCTTTGGAGTACTTCCTATTTAGATGAAGCACAACAGTGTAAAAATGTACTGCTATTAAATAAAGGCAAACAGCTTTATGCAGGTAAACCTGAATTATTGACTGAAAAAATGGCGGGACGTTCCTTTTTACTCGATGTACCTGCCACACAAAAACGCACAGTATTGCAAAATGCACTCGTATTACCAGAAACTACCGATGGCGTGATCCAAGGCCGCTATATTCGCTTAATTTTGAAGCCGAATGCATCCCAAACGAATTTATTAACCGCATTAAATATGGCAGATGGGAAACTCATTGAAGCGCAGCCTCGTTTCGAAGATGCATTTATTGACTTATTAGGTGGAGGCCCATCTCATCGTTCGGAATTAGCCGCTATCGTGCCGCAAATTCCACCTGCTCCTGAAGAAACCGTCATAGAAGCGCGTAATTTAACCAAAAAATTTGGCCAATTTGCCGCAACTGATCGCGTAAATTTCCAAGTGAAACGCGGGGAAATTTTTGGTTTATTGGGGCCAAATGGTGCAGGGAAATCAACGACCTTTAAAATGATGTGTGCGTTAATGAAACCCACAAGTGGGCAAGCACTCGTTCTTGGAATGGATTTAAAAACGAGTTCAAACAAAGTCAGGCAACAACTTGGCTATATGGCACAAAAGTTCTCGCTGTACGGCAACCTGAAAGTGGGACAAAACCTGAAATTCTTTTCAGGTGTTTATGGGTTACACCATCAGCAACAAGTCAAAAAAATCCACGAAATGGTTGAGGCTTTTAATTTCAAACCGATTATCAATCAGGTTACTGAATCCCTCCCTCTGGGTTATAAACAACGTTTAGCCCTCGCCTGCTCATTGATGCATGAGCCTGATATCTTATTTTTAGATGAGCCAACCTCAGGCGTTGACCCACTCACACGTCGGGAATTTTGGCTACATATCAATGGAATGGTAGATAAAGGCGTCACCGTAATGGTCACGACTCACTTTATGGATGAGGCAGAATATTGTGACCGTATAGGGCTGGTTTACCATGGAAAAATTATTGCAGCTGGCACGCCTGACGAGCTCAAACAGCAAGTGACGACTACCGATAATCCCGACCCATCGATGGAAGATGCATTTATTGGCTTGATTATGGATTATGATAAGCAACAGGAGGCAAAATGACGCATTCCGCTTCTCATTTTTCGTGGCGTAGGCTTAAAGCACTATGCTGGAAAGAAAGTAAACAAATTACTCGTGACCCCAGCAGTGCCCTTATCGCTGTACTTATTCCATTGATGTTATTATTTATTTTTGGTTACGGTATCAATTTAGACTCAAGTAAATTACGCGTTGGTATTTTACTTGATCAACAAAGCTCTCAAGCACGTGAATTGGTTGATACCTTCACGGGTTCGCCATTTATCGATGTGACTATTAGTCATAACCGCCATTTATTAATCGACAAAATGCAAGCGGGTGAAATTCGCGGCATTATCGTCATTCCTGTCAATTTTTCAGCTCAATTGTTGCAAAAACAAGGCCATGCAGCTATTCAGGTTATTACTGATGGTAGCGAACCAAATACAGCTAACTTTGTGCAAGCTTATACCCAAGGTGTTTGGCAAACATGGTTGGCACAGCAAGGGGAAAATCAAGGCTACCCAACAGACCCATTAATAGAGCTCAATATGCGCTATTGGTTTAATGAAGCTGCAATTAGTCAGCATTTTATTATTCCAGGAGCAATTAGTATCATTATTACCGTAGTTGGTGCCATTTTGACCTCTTTAGTTATCGCAAGAGAATGGGAACGTGGCACGATGGAAGCATTGCTTTCAACCCAAATTACTAAAACTGAATTATTGCTTTCAAAATTATTGCCTTATCAAGTTCTTGGGTCTTTTGTGATGGTGTTATGCATGCTTGTCACCACATTTATCTTAGGGGTGCCTTATCGTGGTTCTTTATTCGTATTATTTGTCATTACCAGCCTTTATTTAGCAACCGCACTGGGGATGGGGTTATTGATTTCAACAATTACTCGCAACCAATTTAACGCAGCGATGGTCGCTCTGAATGCCGCCTTCTTACCGGCAATTATGCTCTCTGGGTTTATTTTTGAAATTGATAGCATGCCTGCAATCATTCAGGCTGTAACTTATTTTATCCCTGCCCGTTACTTTGTCAGCAGCCTACAAACGCTATTCCTTGCGGGTGATATCTATATTGTTTTATTGATAGATTTCCTGCTACTAATCGCTTCTGCAATACTATTTATTGGACTGACGGCGCTAAAAACTCGCCGTCGTTTGGATTGAGGTGAAGTTATGTTTTATCGCCTATACACCTTAATTATGAAAGAGCTTCAATCATTACTTCAAGAACCACAAACACGGGTTATTTTGATTTTACCCGTGATATTTCAGATGATTTTATTTCCCCTAGCAGCCACGCTTGAAGTGACTAACACAACCATTGCTATTTTTGACCAAGACAATGGTGAACATTCTATCGAGCTGACTCAACGTCTCGCCAAAGCCAGTGCGTTTTCTCAGGTTTTATTATTGAAGAATGAACACGAAATTCGTGAAACGCTTGATAACCGCAAAGCGCTGCTGGTTGTCCGTTTTGGGCAAAACTTTAGTGCCGATGTTGCAAGTCGCCATAGCGCTAACATGCTGTTACTCCTTGATGGGCGTAATTCAAATAGCGCGCAAATTGCAGCAAACTATGTTGCACAAATTGTCACTCAATACCAACATGAGCTAACGCAAGCACAGGCTCTGCCAAACAACAGTGAATTAATTGTTCGCAATTGGTACAACCCAAATTTAGATTATAAGTGGTTTATTGTGCCCTCATTGGTAGCGTTGATAACCACAATTGGAGTGTTGATTGTGACATCTCTTTCTATCGCGAGGGAAAGGGAGCAAGGTACCCTTGACCAATTGCTAGTATCCCCCCTGACTACTTGGCAAATATTTATTGGTAAGGCGGTGCCTGCATTGATAGTAGCGACAGCACAAGCAAGTTTGGTCCTAGTTATTGGGATCTTTTGCTATCAAATTCCTTTTGCTGGCTCCCTGCTCCTCTTTTATGCCACCATGTTATTTTACGGGTTGTCATTGGTAGGGTTCGGTTTACTCATTTCAGCACTGTGTTCAACTCAGCAACAAGCATTCATTGGGGTATTTGTATTTATGATGCCAGCAGTGCTGTTATCGGGGTACATTTCCCCAGTCGAGAACATGCCAATTTGGCTGCAACAAATCACGTGGATTAACCCTATTCGCCATTTCACTGAAATCACCAAACAGATATACCTAAAAAATGCTGATTTTTCAGTTATCTTTCACAGCTTATGGCCACTATTTATCATTGCGATAATCACCAGCTCAGTGGCTTATTATTTATTTAGGAAGAAAATAGCGTGATCATAAAGAAATCACATTACGCTTTGGAAGCACAATTTAAAGCATTGGAACTACCATTAACGCTTTGAATAACAAGCAAGCTAATAATATCCAAATCATATTTTACGATAGTATTTAGATCAAAAAACCCTTGTTACCGAAGTAACAAGGGTTTTCAATTTTAACGACGTCTATCCCCTCATTTCATTGCATTATGAGGAGAGCTACTGAATTTAGCGGCGGTCACCGAAGATACGCAGTAACATTAAGAACAGGTTAATGAAGTCTAAATACAGAGACAGTGCACCCATAATAGAGTACTTACGCATTGTTTCCCTGTCGTCTTCATCAATTTGTGAACCCATTTCTTTCAGTTTTTGAGTGTCATAAGCGGTTAAAGCAGCAAACAGTAAAACACCACCGTAGGTGATCACCCAATACATCATGGTGCTTTGCAGCCAGATGTTAACCAAAGAAGCGACAACAATACCGATCAGCGCCATAAACAGGAAGTTACCCATACCTGTTAAGCTACGTTTAGTGGTATAGCCGTAGAAGCTTAATGCACCAAACATCACTGCGGTAATAACAAATGTGCCCGCAACGGACTCACCAGTATACGCAGCAAGAATAACTGAAATTGTTAAGCCTGTGAGCAATGAATAGAGCATAAACATGCCCGTTGCTGCCATGCCACTAATTTTTTGCAGCAGAAATGAAATGCCCATCACTAAACCAAGTTCAGCAATAATCATTCCGAAAAAGAGGATTTTATTGGTTGCAATGGTGTAGTACAAACCACTGCTAACTGAATACCATGCCACAAAAGCTGTCAGCAGTAGACCGACTGTCATCCAGCCGTATACTTGCGACATAAATGCCTGAACGCCAGTATTGGCACCCTGGACAAGAGAATCATTACGTTGATCAAACTGACCCATGATGGTTACCCTTTCGCTAAAAGAAAAATCGACCCAGTAAAAATACTGCAATCGGAGAAATTAACCAAAGTCTAACACATTCTTTTGACAATACCATTCAGCAAATTCGTATTTTTTAGCGGAAAAAATGCGATTACCAGCGGTTTGCAGACGCTTCGTCAGTTTCTTTCGCTTCCACCCAACGTTCATTTTCAGGTAAGGTTTCTTTTTTCCAAAATGGGGCTTTGGTCTTTAAGTAATCCATAATAAATTCAGCGGCTTGAAATGCAGCGTTACGGTGGGCGCTCGTGACCCCAACAAAAACAATTTCTTCACCTGGTTGTAAGGTACCAATGCGGTGGATCACACTAACTCGCTGCAATGGCCAACGTTCTTTTGCTTCTACAACTATCTTTGCTAACGCTTTTTCGGTCATTCCTGGGTAGTGCTCGAGCGTTAATGCCGCCACACTATCACCTAAATTATGATTACGTACTTTCCCTGTGAAAGTCACAACAGCGCCATCACTATCACACTGTGCAAGCCATTGATATTGTTCACCAATACTAAAATTTTCTGTTTGTACTGCAATATGAGTGTTTTCCATATTACCCCCCAGTGACTGGTGGGAAAAAGGCCACTTCATCCCCTTCTGAGAGTGGGTGGTCTAGTGAAACAAATGATTGATTAACAGCGGCAAGTAATTTGCCATCTTCAAGTGCCAACGCCCAGCGATCGCCTTTTTGTGAAAGGGCTTGGCGTAAGTCTTCCACTTTTTGGTAAGTCTCTGTAAGTTCTAAGCGATCCGTTCCAACTAGCTCACGGACTTGAGCAAAAAATAATACTGTGATCATTATTCCACCTTAAAATGTCCAGACTTACCGCCTGTCTTTTCTAACAAACGAACAGGGCCAATCACCATATCTTTTTGCACTGCCTTGCACATGTCATAAATCGTCAAAGCAGCAACAGATGCAGCGGTTAACGCTTCCATTTCTACCCCTGTTTTCCCTGTTAACCGGCAACAAGTTTCAATACGGACACGGTTATGTTCGGGTTCCGCTTTCAGGATCACTTCAACTTTAGTTAACAATAGTGGGTGACATAATGGGATAAGCTGCCAGGTGTTTTTTGCCGCTTGAATACCCGCAATACGCGCTGTAGCGAACACATCCCCTTTATGATGGCTACCATCAACAATCATCATTAAGGTTGCTGGGTTCATAGTGACATAAGCTTCTGCGCGAGCTTCACGAACAGTTTCAGCTTTGGCTGAAACATCAACCATATGCGCCTCGCCCGACGCATTAAGGTGAGTCAGTTGGGACATATTTTCTCCTGAAATCAAAAAAGGATTAACCGCCAATTACGGATAAATTTGGTGTAATTCCGCTATCACCCATATGCAGAAAATGGGTTTCTCGTTTATGGTGTAAGCCTCGCTGAATACGGGCTTTCAACGCTTCGTTTTGATCATCTGCGCCCAATAAATCACGAAGCGGAATGCCATTTTCACCAAATAAACATAAATGCAGATTTCCTAATGAGGAAACGCGTAAACGGTTACAACTTTGGCAAAAATCTTTTTCGTACGGCATGATAAGCCCGATTTCGCCTTGGTAATCTGGATGACTAAAGACTTGCGCTGGCCCATCACTACGAGAACGAGGAAGCATATACCAGCCTTCTTCGATTAAACGTTCGCGAATAGTTTCACCTGAAATATGAAAACGTTGGAAGATATCACTACCATCACCGGTTTCCATGAGTTCAATAAAACGTAATTGAATTGGACGGTGTTTGATCCAATTTAGGAATGACTTCAACGCAATGTCATTGACATTTTTCATGAGCACGGCATTAACTTTTACTTTTTCGAAGCCTGCTTCAAAAGCAGCATCAATGCCTTTCATCACCTGAAAGAATTTGTCTTGCCCTGTGATAGCCGCAAATTGGCGTGGATCTAAGCTGTCAACGCTCACATTAATCGCGTTCAACCCTGCGGCTTTCCATTCTTGCACGTCTCGCGCCATACGATAGCCGTTAGTTGTCACGGCTATTTTTTTGATTGATTCATTTTCATTGATGGCAGCAATAATATCACTGAAATCCTTGCGCATAGTCGGCTCACCGCCCGTAATACGCACTTTTTCTGTGCCTAATTCTGCGAATGCCGTGCTAATACGACGAATTTCATCGAGTGTTAGGAATTCATGACGACCACTTGGCTTGTAGCCATCGGGTAGGCAGTATGTGCAACGAAAGTTGCAAACATCTGTTATAGAAAGCCGAAGATAGTAAAATTTCCGGTCAAATTGATCGACAAGTTGCTGCATAATCACACCTTTCCAAGTACGGGAGATGCAGACATTTCTATCTTGCACCCTGGTGGCTCTAGGCCACGGCCAGTGCATCATATTCAGTCGTTCAAACTTAGACGCAAAGGCTAGGAGTTTTATTTGGAACCGAGTTACTGATTTTAAACTATAAAATACGCCACTCTGTTCACTTAATTTATGTAAGGATTCTAGCCGATAGAAATTGAAAAAGCGAATTACAATTCGATATATACTATTATATACAACGACTTACGAAAAACATAGTTGGATCACCGAAGCTATTATTATCACTGACAATTTTCTGTTTTAACACGCTTTAAACCGCATAATTTCATGTTAATTGATTAACATCTCTAACTATTTAATTAAACATTTATTGATATAGATCTAAAATGGGGAGCAAGCTCCCCATCTAATTGTTTACGTTGTAAATAACAGCACTTAACGCTTATCAAAACCGGTATTTCAAATTAAATAATTGGCATATCAATTAAAAATAAATAGTAAGGCACAAAATTTATTAACCAAAACGCCACAGCGTAAAGTATGACGTGTATTTAGAAACGGTACTCTATCCCTCCCGACACTGTTCGACCTCGACCTAATGTATTAGCCAAACTTTCCCCATAACTAACCACATACGCTCGATTGGTTAAGTTCTCAACATTTCCACGAATAGTTAAATTGTCGGTTAATGCATAACTTGCATATAAATCAATCAGTGTATATTTAGGCCAATCGGCTAAGTAAGGGGAATTAGAGCCCGTTGAATAGTCTTGAAAACCAGGTGTAAAGCGAATGACCATTCCCCCATCGAGTTTTCTGTCAAACGCTCGCCCACCTAATGTAAAGGAACCGCGATCTCCAGGTAAGTTCGCAGCACTACTGAAAATAGCGCTGCTATCACAATCCACATGGTTATTTGATGCCTCATTTGGCTCAACATACCAGTTACCGGGACCAACATCTTCGCCATACTTCAATACGCCACCTAACCATGCGGGCCGTGAACAGAATTTATTTTTGCCGATCATGTGGGTAAAGGTCAGGTCTGCATACACAAAGCCTGCATCATAATTCAGTTGGTATTCAAACCCTCTAAAACGGGTTGCAACCAAGTTATTGCTGTATGCGGCATTACCAATATTAGGGCTAACCATTCCGGGTTTTTTACGGTCAATCGCTAAATTAATGTAGTTATCTACTCGAGTATCAAAATAGGCGATTTTCGCCACAAATCGGTCCTCTTCGATAAATAATTGCGGATAATTGATGTTCATTCCCACTTCCCAAGCATTTGAACGCTCAGGTTTTAAATATGGATTCGGGAATTGGGTCGAACTACTGTGAGCACTACCTGTGGTTAACGTTTCTGTAATAGCTGGCGGGCGCCATGATCGCCCATAGCTGGTAAATAATTCCATCCACTCAAGATTAGGACGTACCGCTAAGCGAATGTGGGGTGAAAATGCCCCTTCTGAGTTATCAACATCCCAATTCTCAGTCGTCATAACAACTTTGCAATCACGTAACCTTCTGCCTGTACATGGGTTGTCTTTGGTATAAGGAAGTACGCCATAACGCATACTGGTTTGGCCTTTGAGAGAATAGTAGTCATAACGCACTCCCCCTTCTAATGTTAACCAATCATCGTATTCATAAGCCAAATTAGTAAATAATGAGCTCAATGAACGTTTTCCGTCCGGTGTCACGCCACTAGCTGCTTCACGTGTTGAACTACTACTCGCTTTGTCTTGGAAGGTTTCCAAACCATAATGCGCTTTTAATACATTGTTATGGTTAAATTCAATTTCTGAATGATTTTCAAGCTGTACCCCTACCGTTTTGACTCGAGTATCCATCTGGTAGCCATTATTATAAATTTGGCTCGTGGAATAGGTGTCTGTATTGTCTTTAGTATCAACAAAATACACTTTTCCCTTTAACTCAGTGCTCCATGGGTTATCGCTAAATTGAGTGTAATCAAGAGAATAATTTTTGGCGGTTACATCACTGAAACCGCTACTTTTCCACCCTAACTTGTAGGGCCATGTGCCACCTAAGTTCGTTAATGTTCCTGCATTTGGCGTTGCCACTTTGGTTTCTAAGTAATTAAATTGCAAACGCTGCTCATCACTTATATTCCAACCAGCTTTTGCCAAATAAGAGGTCATTCGGTAATTACTGTCATTAATGCGAGTGTGTTTTAATTGGTGTGCAAGTTCATCGTAATGTCCGGCCCCATTGTTGACTCGTATATTACCAATATTACCGTGAGTTCCCGGTTTATAATCCCCAAGGCGCCGTTCGCTTGCCGCAAACAGTAAATCCGCTTTTTCATTCCCTAATGCCAGCACACTGCTACCAATAAAGTGCGTATTATTTGACCCTGTACTCGCATGCAATTTCCCACCAAAGGTTTTATCTTTCGATAAAAAATCAGACGCGTTGACAGTATTGAAAGTCGCCACCCCTCCTAAAGTTCCACCACTCCCCATCCCACTCGTATTGCCCTTCTGTATTTCCACTCCAGAAAGCAGTTCTGAGTCGATATACATAGAACCATTGCGCTGACCGTGTCCGCTTTTTTGAAAGTTTTGCCGCATGCCATCGATATTCATATTCACGCGACCATAATCCTGTATCCCACGGATATTCACAGACAAAGAAGGGTCTTGCTGGCTAACACTCGAATAGACGCCTGTCGTGAGTTCTAACACATCGGCTATGTGCTTTGGTGGGCGGTCATCAATTTGTTTTTTACTAATCACACTGACGGATGATGGACTGCTATATACCCAATCCCCTTGTTGGAGCTGGCTTGCTGTGACAGTAATATTATCCAATTTGATCACTGAATCACTGGTAGCAGGCGCGATACGCTCAATGGTTATCCGGTTATTTTGCAACTGATATTGCACAGGGTTTGAAGCAATTAATCGACGTAACCCCTCCTGTAGCGTAAAACTCCCCTTCAAGCCTTGAGTTTGTAAACCATTCACTTCTCGGCTCTGAATGATAATTTCTACCTTTGCTTGCTGGGCGAATTGCAGCAAGCTGTTTTCAAGCGAACCCGCAGCAACAGAAAATATGATTTCCTGTTGTGCAGGTGCTACCGCTGAGTTTGCCTGTGCTAGACTAAAAAATGAAAATGCAGGTAACGTAAATAATGCAAGGTGAACACAAAGTGTCGCTTTTTTATAGTGGTGCTTTTTTTGAGTCATTTCCCATCCCTAAAATGATAATGGTAATAAAAATCATAATCACTTAGGTTAAGACGCGAAAATTAGGAAAACCCGTAAATAAATTTTTATAAAATAATTCGGTATCACTTAATATCTATACTACTTATTCATAATCAATAGATTAAAGTAAAAAATGGGATTTCATAAACGGATAAACCGTACGATGACACCAGATGCGTCAGCCCACTATCGAGTGCGTTAATCTGTAATACACCACTAATGTGCCCTACTGGCTCCTCAGCCAATAAAATAATTTGCTTGTCACGGTAACGATTTATTTCAGCAATAACTTCTGGAAATATTTGCTGTTGAAAAATAATTTGCCCTTCGCGCCACACTGTAGAATGCGAATTAACCATGGAAGCCATAGGCGTTATCTCTGATTGATATTGTGTGAAGTTTCCTGCTGGAATAAGCATTTCCTGCCCTGATAATAGCGACACCTTTACGCTGTGTTGATAAACACTGACCACCACTTCGCTATTTTCATTATCAATTGAAAATTCAGTACCAAGCGCCTGAGTTATGCCATTTTTCGCCATAACCTGAAAAGGCCTTGGTTCCGTATCCGTTTTTGGTGCGACGGTGAAGTAAGCGCGTCCCCGTAATAAATTGACTTGCCGGTACTGCGAATTAAACGCTAATTGCAACTGTGCGCCACTGTCGAGATCTACACGGCTACCATCCGGTAAGGTGATATGCTGTATTTCACCGGTTTTCGCATAGTAATCCACTTGCTGTGTATATTGAAAATACCAAATTGACATGGATAACACACTCACTAGCACAGCCGCGGCGATCGATAAACCAACATAGCGAGGGCGTCTCTTTTTTTTCATTCCCTGTTGATTTTCAGCTGTTTTTTGTCGTGGTTTATTCGCCGTTAGTGCCCATAATTGCCGAGCACGGAAGTAAGCTGATGCATGTTGTTCTGACGCATTAAGCCAAGACTGGAACGCTGCATTCTCTTGTGATGTCAACTCGCGATGCGTTGTTTTCACAACCCACATTGCGGCTTTGTTTTCAATTTCAGATGGACTATCAGATGGCTTCATGACTAGTCTCTCCATTTATGAATTAGCATTGCCAATGCACTGGCTAAATGTTTTTCGACTGTACTTAATGAAATATTTAAATGCTGCGCCACTTCCGTTTGGGTTAGTCCTTCTTCTCGATGCAAGCGAAATATCTCCTGAGTCCTGAATGGCAAAGTTTGGATAATTTTTTGAATTTGTTCTAGTTGTTGATCATGAATGACAGTGGCTTCTAGGCCTTTCACCCGCGATGGGATCTCTTCCCACTGTTGGTCACTGATAGCCATTAATCGTTGTTTTTTCTGTAGGCGGAAATGGTCGACCATCAGGTTTTTCGCAATTCGATACAAATAAGCATCAAAATCTTGAATGGCAGGGTTTTTCATCAACTCGGCCAACCGAGCAAAGCTTTCCTGCGTAATATCCATACTTAAACTATGGTCTTTAAGGTAGATGTTCAGATAACGACATAACGACGACGAATGGCGAGCAAACAGGCGCTGTAATTCTGAATCAGACATATTGATCCATAAAATAAACAATGAAAATGAGAATTATTTACATAATATAGATAATAATTTGAAATGAAAACTCTCTCGCGCATTTTTCCGTCTAAGGCCCACATCAATACAGAATCATCTCTTTTATTGTTTTTTGTCACAGTACTTAAGCTAAGAATGATGTTTTATGGTAGATTAATGCCCAATTTATTTTAGTCGCCATAAAACGGGCTTTAGCGTAAAAAACCGCATTCGTAACTCGCTGGTTTACTTGCTTTTATAAGTACTGGAAATTAACTGATATAGGAACACTATGCCGAATTGCAGTCTGGCGGATCTCAGGCATGTTGTCGCTCTAGGTGGCGGGCATGGACTTGGTCGCGTGATGTCTTCACTTTCTTCTTTAGGTTCTCGTTTAACGGGTATTGTTACCACAACCGATAATGGAGGCTCGACAGGTCGTATTCGTCGTTCCGAAGGCGGGATCGCTTGGGGAGACATGCGTAACTGTTTAAATCAGCTAATTACTGAGCCGTCTATTGCTTCAGCGATGTTTGAATACCGTTTCAGCGGTAATGGCGAGCTTTCAGGCCATAATTTAGGTAATTTAATGTTAAAATCATTAGACCACCTAAGTGTGCGCCCGCTAGAGGCCATAAATCTTATCCGTAATATGCTAAAAGTTGATGCGCAGTTGATCCCAATGTCGGAATCCCCTGTTGATTTAATGGCTATCGATGAAATGGGCAATGAAGTATACGGTGAGGTGAATGTTGATGCCTTACATGAAATCCCACAAGAGTTACGTTTGTACCCGACCGTCAAGGCGACGAAAGAAGCCTTACAAGCCATTCACCAAGCAGATTTAATTATTATCGGCCCTGGCAGTTTTTTTACCAGTTTAATGCCATTACTGCTTTTGGATGAAATTGCGGCTGCACTGCGCGAATGTAAAGCTCCGATGATTTATATTGGCAATTTAGCGAAAGAAATTAGCTCCCCTGCAGCAAACCTGTCTTTGCCTGACAAACTAAAAATGATGGAACATTATATTGGTTGCCAAAAAATTGATGCGTTAATCCTTGGCCCACGGACACAAACAAGCAATATCAGCCCAGAACGCAAAATAATCCAACGAGTACTCGAAGCAGACGATATCCCATATCGTCATGATAGAAAGCTGTTACTACAAGCCATCGAAGAAACCATCAACTTGTTATAACCCCCCACCTGCCATTCCGCTGCTAAATACTCGCAGCGGAAAACTTTCCCTAAAATTAGCCCTATGTTTCCCGTATTTCCACTAAATCTACTTTCAAAATAATTTGCGTTGTGGGTAGGCGGCAAGTGAAGGCAGCTCGGGGAGCATATGACCCGAGTGACTAAACGTAGCCAACACCCCCACAGCGTGAAGTATGAGGAAAATGATGAAAATTAGGAATTAGCGATAAACTGAGAGCGTATCTCCTGCAATTCGTCTCGGACTCGCGCAGCCGCTTCAAATTCAAGGTCTTGAGCATGCTTATACATTTGCGCTTCAAGCTGTGAAATCCGTTGCTCCAACTCTTTTGTCGACAGTGATTGAATATCAACCGAATTATTATTTTTACCATTGTCTTTCGTACGGCTTTTTCCTTTACCGCCCACTTTGTGACCAATTTGCAGGATATCACCGATTTTCTTATTCAAACCTTGCGGAACAATGCCATGTTCTTCATTGAACGCCATTTGTTTAGCACGGCGACGCTCTGTTTCTGTGATCGCTTTTTGCATGGAGTTGGTGATCCTGTCTCCATAGAGGATTGCCTTACCATTTAAGTTACGGGCCGCACGCCCTATGGTTTGAATCAGCGAACGTTCCGAACGCAAGAAACCTTCTTTGTCCGCGTCTAAAATAGCCACCAGAGATACCTCTGGCATGTCTAAACCTTCTCTTAATAAGTTGATCCCAACTAGTACATCAAACTCGCCAAGTCGCAGGTCACGAATAATTTCCACGCGCTCCACTGTATCGATATCGGAGTGAAGATAACGCACTCGCTCCCCGTGCTCTTCAAGATATTCCGTTAAATCCTCTGCCATGCGCTTTGTTAAGGTGGTCACTAACACACGTTCACTTTTTTGCACACGAATACGAATTTCAGATAGTAAATCATCCACTTGCGTAGAAACTGGGCGAACTTCAATAATCGGATCAAGTAGACCTGTTGGCCTAACAACCTGCTCAATCACTTCATTGCCTGATTTATCGAGCTCATAGTTACCCGGTGTTGCCGACACATAAATAGTTTGCGGCGCTAAAGCCTCGAATTCTTCAAAGCGCATAGGGCGGTTATCTAATGCAGAAGGGAGACGAAAACCGTATTCCACTAAGGTTTCTTTTCTTGAACGGTCCCCTTTGTACATCGCACCTATTTGCGGAATAGTAACGTGAGACTCATCCACCACCAGTAAGCCATCAGCAGGTAAATAATCAAATAATGTCGGTGGTGGCTCGCCAGGAGCACGACCCGATAAGTAGCGTGAATAGTTTTCAATACCTGAACAATAACCGAGCTCATTCATCATTTCTAAGTCAAATTGTGTTCGTTGAGCAATGCGTTGTTCTTCAAGTAATTTATTGTTTTCCAGTAATACTTTTCGCCTGTCTGCCAATTCAACCTTAATCTGTTCCATGGCCTCAAGAATACGTTCTCTTGGTGTGACATAGTGCGTTTTTGGATAAACGGTAAAACGGGGAACACGATGCTGTATTTGCCCTGTCAATGGGTCAAATAATGACAACCGTTCAACTTCGTCATCAAATAGCTCTACACGTAAGGCATATTCGTCTGATTCCGCAGGAAAAATATCGATAACCTCACCACGGACTCGAAAAGTCCCTCGTGTAAAAGCTTGGTCATTACGCGAATATTGCAAATCCGCTAAACGCCTTAAAATTGAGCGCTGGTCGATGATCATGCCATCGGTGAGGTGCAACATCATTTTTAAGTAGCTATCCGGGTCACCCAAACCGTAAATAGCGGACACAGAAGCCACCACAATCACATCTCGGCGTTCGAGTAAGGCTTTGGTTGCAGATAGACGCATTTGCTCAATGTGTTCGTTTACAGAGGCGTCTTTTTCAATAAAAGTATCTGAGCTTGGAACGTATGCTTCTGGCTGATAATAGTCATAGTAAGAGACGAAATATTCCACCGCGTTATCTGGAAAGAAGGCTTTCATTTCGCTATAAAGCTGTGCAGCTAAGGTTTTATTATGTGCCATTAACATGGTAGGCCGGTTCTCTTGCGCAATAACATTGGCAATTGTGAACGTCTTACCGGACCCCGTTACGCCTAATAGAGTTTGATGAGCAAGTCCATCTTGTAGCCCTTCCCTTAACTTATGGATAGCTTCGGGCTGGTCCCCTCCCGGCTGAAAATCAGAATACAGCTTAAAATCCTTACTCATATTAACGCCCCTTAACTAGTTTCTCCCATTATGATACTGGATAAAAAACCAGCTTCAAGTATTGAAGCTAAATTTTCTGTTATTCTCCGTTCTAATATGTTTATAAAAATGTTATCCCCAAAAAAGTACTTGACCTTTTTGAAACTTTATATTTTATGCTATTGCATTTTTATGCCGTATCTCAAATACAAATTGAAGTCTTGATTTTATTTAACCATTTGTATTTATTATAGATTAATTTAAAGTCCAGAATCACATCAAATAAAGTCAAAGCCGCTTGCCACCTAGCGTAGAACTTGTTTTATAACGTTAATACACAAGGTTATCCACAGAAATGGTGGATAACTCTTGAAGCCCTTTCGGCTCATGGATTCACGAGATCTTGAAGATTTGTTCAATGAAGGCTAAATGACAAAAAGATGGCAGTTTAATGAAAAAATTTTTACGTAGTAACCACGATGAAAAACAGATTTTATCTTTTTTATTAAGATCTGAGTGGTATTTTTACTGAAAAACTTGACAGTATTTAAGTTGAGAACGTTAAAAAAGATCGGATCTTTATTTAACAATCGATCAACCCCAAGCCATTAGCGCTGCTTGGGGAAAACATGTCTATTTTTATATAATCAAATAGTTAATAAAGAAAGATCCAAATAGCGTCCTAATTTGCCGCTAAGTGTTTTTTGGTGCGGGATCACGCCTAAACAAGGTGCTTTAATCATTCGATTAAGTGTCGACAAATATTGCGCTTGGAAAACACCTGCGGGTTCAACTTCATTGGCCACCCAGCCTACCACAGATAAACCTGAAGCTTTGATAGACTCCATGGTTAACAGTGCATGATTTATACAACCTAACTTAACCCCAACGACTAAAATAACGGGTAGCTGCTGTTCAATCACCCAATCTGCATACGTTTTTTCTCTGGATAGCGGGGTATACCAGCCACCAGCACCTTCCACTAATAGCCAATCAGCTTGGGACTTCAAATAAGCCAAGCCTTTATTTATCACTGAAAATTCAATGGGTTGATTTAGTTCTTCACTGATAATATGCGGTGAAGTTGGCGCCTCAAATACAATCGGGTTAATCGCCTCATAGGGTAATTTAACCTGACTATTGGCTTGTAATAATAACGCATCGCTATTACGTAGCCCCTCTGCCGTGCGTTCACTTCCTGATGCGACTGGTTTATAACCCACTGTTTTCCAGCCTTGTTTTCCCGCGGCTTGCAACAAAGCACAGCTCGCCACAGTTTTTCCGACCTCAGTATCCGTTCCGGTTACAAAGTACGTTTTAGTCACGGTAAAGCACTCCAAACACCGTATGATAAGTTAAAGGTAAGCCTTGTTCTGTCATTGGATAGAGCAAAGCAAGTTGCTGCAAATGCTGGCGGGTCATTAGCCCCGCTTTACGCTTCGTGGTCAAGTGTGTCGCGCCAATCCCTTTCAGTGAATGAAGCAGCGCTATTAACTCAGGAAAATGGAGTGTATCCTTCTGAAAAATAAGTTCATGTCTCCATGGCTGACAACTATTTCGTATCTGCTGAACACTGAGAAAGGCATTCACATGTGAATAGCCGTCAAGTGAATGCCAAGCTGAGGATAATTCTGTCAGAGAATGCTCTGCAAGTGTGGTGAACACCACTACTCCCCCCGGTTTTGTCACTCGATATAACTCGCTTAATGCTTTGCTCAGATCTTGGCACCATTGGACCGACAAATTGGAAAAAACCACGTCAAAGAGTTGTGGATCCAATGGAATGGATTCTATATCCGCACATAAATAATGATCGGCAACGGCTTTCGTTTGCGCCATTTCGAGCATTCCCACAGAAAGATCTAATGCGGTGACGCGATGCCCTTGATTTTTCAGTTTATGGCTGAAATACCCCGTACCGCACCCTGCATCTAAGATATGCAATGGCACCGTTGATTGTGAGTGATTTAAGGCTGAAGCCAGTTGACCAAGCAGTTGTGTTCCTGTTGATCGTTGATAACTTGCCACTGCGTCATAACTTTTAGCCGCACGGCCAAATGCCGCCGCAATTTTATGCTTTTCACGACTGAGCGATAAAGTCATGTAAAGCCTCCAATAATTGATCGATATCTTGACGTTGGTGTGCAGCACTTAACGTGATCCGTAACCTAGCACTCCCTGGTGGAACTGTTGGCGGTCGGATCGCTTGCACCCAAATGTTTTTTTTGCGTAAAAAATTGGCTAACTGTTGGCTCGCTTGGTTTTCACCAACAATTAGTGGCTGAATGGCCGTGGTTGAATCAGTTAGCTGCATACCATCAAAGTCAGCATTATGTCTAAAATATTTAATATGTTGGTTAAGCTTTTCTCTTGCGTGCTCTGCGAGCTTAATTTGCTCAACGGCTGCTAGCAGTGCGACAGCCTGAGCGGGTGGCATTGACGTGCTATAAATTAAATGACGTGCGGACTGTACAAAATAGTCAGCCGTTGGCTCATCACACAGCACCGCTGCGCCACTTAAACCAAATGCTTTGCCAAATGTCACGACTAAAATTTCAGGTTTAATTCCACTCGCAAAACAGCTGCCACGGCCTTGCTCTCCGATAACGCCAACACCATGAGCATCATCAACCATCAACCAAGCTTGCTGATTTCTAACGATTTCCTGCAATTGTTGAAGGGGAGCACTATCACCATCCATACTAAAAACCCCTTCCGTGACGACAAGCGTTTTTCCTGAAACGGGTTTTTGAATTAACTTATTAAGTGATAGAGGATTATTATGCTGAAAGCGCCTTAATTGGGCCCCTGAATGAATCGAGGCCTCCATAATCGATGCATGGCTAAGTTTATCCGCTAAAATACGATCATTTGCCGTCATTAATGCCGTGATCACCGCATGGTTCGCAGCAAAACCTGAAATAAACAGTAAGGCTTTCGGGTAGCCTAGCCAATCAGCGAGCGCTTGCTCTAATTTATCATGTGCTTTGGTGAACCCGGTAATATGCCCCGATCCCCCACTTCCCACACCATATTCATCAGCACCGCGTTGCCACGCGGCAATTACTTGAGGATGGTGAGATAGCCCCAAATAATCATTGGATGAAAAATTAAGAAATTCTTTTCCAGCTAGAAAAAGTGAACGACCATTAGCACTATCAATACAGCGCCGTTGACGCCAGATAGAAGCCTGTTTACGCTGCTCTATCTGGTTTTGTATAAATGATTGCCAAGTCATTATACTGCTGCGTTATAAAATTGATGGTTATCAGCGGTTAACAGCGTTTCGGCTAACTTAGCAGCTTGATGGTTATCCCCTTCGTCAGTTTCAATTCGCTCAGGGTTAATATTCAGTTTTCTAAATAGTGCTAAATCTTTGTTTTCATCGGGGTTTGGCGTCGTTAATAATTTACACCCATAGAATACGGAGTTCGCACCGGCCATAAAACATAATGCCTGAGTTTGCTCATTCATATATTCACGACCTGCCGATAGCCTAACGTATGACGTTGGCATCATGATACGTGCAACGGCAATAGTGCGAATAAAATCAAATGCATCGACATCTTCGTTATCGGCCATTGGGGTTCCTTCAACTTTCATCAACATGTTGATCGGCACACTTTCTGGTGGCTTCGGTAAATTTGCCAATTGCACTAATAATGCCGCTCGGTCACTGACTTTCTCACCTAAACCTAAAATCCCACCAGAGCAGACTTTGATCCCTGCATCTCGTACATTTTCGAGTGTATTCAAGCGGTCTTGATAACTGCGAGTCGTAATAATATTGCCGTAGTATTCAGGAGAGGTATCAAGGTTATGGTTATAATAATCTAACCCAGCTTCTGCTAAGCGTTGAGCTTGGGAATTATCAATCATCCCTAATGTCATACAGGTTTCCATCCCTAATGACTTCACTTCTTTTACCATCATCTCAAGATAAGGCATATCGCGTTCTTTCGGATTCCGCCACGCAGCCCCCATACAAAAGCGGGTTGAGCCTGCTTGCTTCGCTTTTTTCGCGGATTCCAGCACTTGCTGAACTTCCATTAACTTTTCAGTTTCTAGCCCTGTTTTATAGCGCGCACTTTGCGCACAATATTTGCAATCTTCAGGGCAAGCCCCGGTTTTAATCGATAACAACGTACTCACTTGCACTTGCTGCGGGTCGAAATGTTGGCGATGAATTTGCTGTGCCTGAAATAATAATTCAAAAAAAGGCATTGAAAACAGTTCATTAGCTTGTTTTATTGTCCACTGTTTTAATTGGCTCACGGAAACTCTCCAGTTGAAAAAGTTGTTGCCAGTTTAAATATTGCGACTATCATGTCAACTAAAATGATCTAAAAAAGTTGACGATAATAGCAAATGGATAATGTAGATATTCAGTTTGATGCCAAACATATTTGGCACCCTTATACCTCGATGAGCCAACCAATTCCGGCTTATCCGATAGTTGAAGCCCATGGCGCTGAGCTAATCATGGCCGATGGAAAAAAATTAATTGATGGTATGTCTTCATGGTGGGCTGCTATTCATGGTTACAATCATCCTGTATTAAACCAAGCGGTAACAACGCAATTAGCGAAAATGTCCCATGTGATGTTTGGCGGGATCACCCACCCACCCGCAGTGAACCTATGTAAGCAATTGGTTGCCATCACACCAGAGCCGCTGGAATGTGTCTTTCTTGCCGATTCCGGCTCCGTGGCGGTTGAAGTTGCTCTAAAAATGGCATTGCAATATTGGCAAGCCAAAGGGGAAAAGCGCCAGCGGATCCTCACATTACGTCATGGATATCATGGAGATACCTTCGGTGCGATGGCCGTTTGTGACCCTGATAATTCAATGCATGGCCTGTATAAGGGGTATTTACCTCCGCATATTTTTGTGGAAGCGCCTCAATGCGGTTTTTACGACGAATGGGACAGCACCGATTTGCATCCTCTTGAAGTACAACTTGCCGAAAATAGTGATGAAATTGCAGCGATCATCCTTGAGCCGATCGTCCAAGGTGCCGGTGGTATGCGCATCTATCACCCTGAATATTTAAAGGGAGTCCGCCATTTGTGCGATCAGTATGGTTTGCTATTGATTGCTGATGAAATTGCGACTGGTTTTGGTCGTACAGGGAAATTGTTTGCTTGCCAGCATGCTGATATATCACCCGATATTATGTGTTTAGGTAAGGCACTAACAGGTGGTTATATGACACTTTCAGCCACCCTCACAACTCGCCATGTGGCAGAAACCATTAGCAATGGTGAAGCAGGTTGTTTTATGCATGGGCCAACCTTTATGGGTAACCCTCTCGCCTGTGCTGTAGCGGATGCCAGTTTGACCTTATTACTCAATAGCCCTTGGCAGGAAACAGTTGCCGATATCGAACAACAACTTAAGGCTGAATTGATGCCTTTAATATCCCACCCTAGTGTTGCAGATGTGCGCATTCTTGGTGCAATTGGCGTAATTGAAATGAAGCGGCCCGTAAACACAGCCGCTTTACAAAAAGTATTTGTGGAAAATGGTGTTTGGGTTCGCCCATTCGGCAAGCTGATTTATGTAATGCCACCGTATATCATCACCCCCGAGCAACTCAGTAAAGTGACAAATGCAATGGCAAAAGTGTTGGGATAGCACGATAAACTCAATGAAAATCGAAGTGATTTTTACTGAATTTTTAATCTAGAGTATTTCATAAATCATTTGAGCTGTAACAAGGCGGCAAGTGAAACTAAGCCCTAGGAGCATACACCAGTATGTGACTAGGGTTAGTAAACGTAGCCAACACAGTTACGGCTCAAAGGATGACTGAAATGACCCACATAGGACCTTTCCCGACCATATACCTTCCTATTTGCGTCAATTTCCCCGTAATTGGGTCAATTTCAGAGACTGAAATATGGTCTGACTTTTGCCCGCTCGAAATTAAAAAACGGCCTGTCGCATCAATATTAAAGCCCCTTGGGTGCATCTCTGTTGGGTAACGTGCTTCTAATGTTAGCTCGCAACCGTCATCAGAAACCAGATAGTGGCTGAGGTAGCTTTCTGAGCGCTCACTGACATACAAATGGCGGCCATCTGGCGTAATATGGATATCGGCAGCCCAGCGCTGGCTTTCGTTACCTAATGGGTAATTTGCCAAAGTTTGCATATTACGATAGCGAGTAAATTTATGATACACGCCTACCGTTGAGTCTAACTCATTCACACAATAAATGACTTTTTCACTTGGATGGAAGGCCAGATGACGAGGGCCTGATTTCGCTGCTGTAGTAATTTGATCCGCAGTTGCTTCGGTTAAATAACCATTTTCATGTAAATCGAATAAACGGATATGGTCTTCGCCCAAGCAAGGAACCCAAAGCTGTTGGTTATCAACATCAACATGAGAAGAGTGTGGATTACGCAAGCCTTCAATAACTTGGACGACTTGATTTGGCACACCCTCGCCATTGATGGCCAGCACCGATAGGTTGTGTTGATGGTATGAAGGGACAAATAAATATTTGCCCGTGTTATCCAATGATAAGTGAACTGGCGTTCCCGGAACGGATGTTTCTGCTTTTAAACGCAGTAACCCTTTCTCTTCAATTTCATAGGTTACGACGCGAAAATTCGGGCGCACGCCAATATAAAGGTGTTTTTTATCATGGCTTAGTACCATAGGTTGCACTTGGCCTGGTGTTTTTACCGTTTGTAAAAGAGTAAGTTCACCAACCTCATTCATTGACCACACGTGAATTTGCTGACTCTCGGGGCTAGCAATATAAACAACCTGATTCATCCTGACTCCTTAATTCATGATAAAAATACAAAAAGTATCGATGACATCACTATACCTTATATTACTTAAATTGCTGCTAGTAATTGAACCCAGCACAGGCTCGGACCGACAAGGAATGAATAAAACTAAAACGGTTCAGTTCGTTACTATTATCCGCTATGATGATAAAACAACCTTAGCTAACTAACATAAATATGATAGTTTATAGCTGTGCTCAATAAATCCTCATATCCTATACTGATGCTGCGAATCGTCGTATAGATAACTCTAAAATCACGTGGAGCCGTTTATGTCATACCGCGTTATTGCGCTCGATCTTGATGGAACACTGCTTGATCACCAGAAAAAAATCCTGCCAGAATCGTTAGCTGCTTTACAAGAAGCTCGCCGCCAAGGCGTTAAAGTGATCATTGTGACAGGTCGTCATCATGTCGCTATTCATCCGTTTTACCAAACCTTAGACCTTGATACGCCAGCGATCTGTTGCAACGGAACTTATCTATACGATTATTTAGGCAAAAAAGTCCTAAAGTCCAATCCAATGACCCTCGATTCCGTTACACAAATGATAGACAAGCTGCGTGGAACGGATATTCAGCATTTAATGTATGTTGATAACGCTATGTTATACAACGCAAAAACAGAGGGCATCCAGCGTACACTTAATTGGGCCGAATCCTTACCTGTTGCACAGCGCCCAGCCATTGAATTTGTTGAAGACTACGCCGATGTGATGCATCACTATGATTCTATTTGGAAATTTGCTGTTAGCTCACCAAATACGGAGCAACTTCATCAAATCGTTAGTGAAATTGAAAATGACTTTGGTTTAGATTGTGAATGGTCTTGGATGGATCAAGTGGACGTCGGTCGCAAAGGCAATAGCAAAGGCCAACGCTTAAAAGAGTGGGTCGAATCCCAAGGGATGACGATGAATGATGTTGTGGCTTTCGGCGATAACTTCAATGACTTAAGTATGCTGACCACCGCAGGTTTAGGCGTTGCCATGGGCAATGCCGTTGATGAAATCAAACAGCAGGCTAAGTTAGTCACTCGCATTAACACAGAGCCAGGTATTGCCGAAGTTATCCGTAAATACGTTCTGTAATCTTCTCGTGAATTATCAGTTCAAAGGAAAGCCCCGCTTTCCTTTTCTTATTTTCTATTGCCACAGCGCCAAGAACGATACCCTTTACTCTAAGTCATTGGTGTTGTGGCTAGGCGGCAAATGAAGCTATCCCAAGGAGCATACAGAAGTATGTGACTTGGGTAGCTGAATGTAGCCAACAACGCCACAGCGACAAGGACGACGAGTAATTATAGATGACGTGATAATGATACCGCCTTCACTTGCGCATACACCTTGCGACCCTTACGAATAGAAAGCTCATCCCTTGCCCAGCGAGTGATCCGCGCCCATAAATAATGTTCTTCGCCTAAATCTAGCTTCACATCCACTTGTTCGCCATCTTCAATCCATTCAACGACTTCTGCGGCTAAAATATTGCGAATACTACTCACTTGTGGCTTTTCGAGTACCAAAGAAACATCAGCGGCGTCAATACGTATCCGTACATCAGCCCCCTGCTGTGCCTCAACGCGTGGGATCCACAGTTTTTGGCTACCTACAATCACCGCTGTCATTTCATAATCAGGGTGTTGGCTATGCACCGTTGCACTCACCACACTGCTTAACGTTTCTTGCTGTAGCCAAGGGCGCAAAGCACTACTTGCCCAAACGTCTTCCAAAGGGCCAAACGCTTTTACTTTTCCTTGCGCCATCACAATGACTTTATCCGCAAGGCGTAAAATTTCATCCAAACTATGGCTGACATATAAAATTGGAATTTTAACGTCTTGGGACAGTTTTTCTAAATACGGTAAGAGTTCGCGCTTTCTGGGCAAATCCAAAGAGGCTAGCGGCTCATCCATCAGTAGAATTTCAGGTGCTGTGAGCAAGGCTCTACCAATAGCTACACGCTGTTTTTCACCGCCAGATAGTGTAATTGGATAACGATTTAGCAGTTTTTCTATACCAAGCAAGCCGACAATATCATCAAAGCGGTCTTTCATTATAGGTGACATGCCATAACGCAAATTGCTTTTCACCCGATAATGAGGAAATAACCGTGCATCTTGAAACACATAACCGATATGGCGTTGTTCCGGTGGTAAGCAAATACCTTTTTCCATATCCACCAATGTACGGCCATTTAGCACAACTCGCCCTGTATTGGGTTTCGTTAACCCACCTATCACATTGATAAGCGAGGTTTTACCTGCACCTGAAAGCCCAAAAACCGCAGTAATGCTTTCCGTTGGCAGTTGTGTTGTGACTTCAAGCTGTAAGTCCCCTAGTTTTTGAGAAAAATCGAGTTCTAACATGCTAAGCCACCCCCAAACGCTTTTTACCCCAACGGGTGAGCCACTCTGAGATCAATAATGAAATCAAGGCTAAAATAATCGCAATGACACATAAACGCGCAGCGTCTACCTCCGCTCCCGGCGTTTCAATTAAGGTGTACATCGCTAATGGGATGGTTTGTGTTTCACCGGGTATATTCGAAACAAATGTAATTGTGGCACCAAATTCACCAAGCGAACGTGCAAATGCTAATACTGTTCCGACAATAATGCCGGGAAGAGAAAGCGGAATGGTTATCGTGAAAAAAACACGCAACGGTGTTGCACCTAATGTCCTCGCGGCTAATTCCAATTTTTGGTCAACCGCCTCAAGCGCTAAACGAATTGCACGCACCATCAGTGGAAATGCGACCACGGCAGACGCAAGCGCAGCCCCTCGCCAACTAAAGGTAAAACTAAAACCAAACCAGTTATATAACCATTCACCAATAAAACCGCGTTTTCCCATACTGATCAACAGTAAATAACCCACTACCACTGGCGGCAGCACCAGTGGTAGATGGATAATACTATCGAGCAGTGTTTTTCCAGGAAAATTACAGCGAACTAGCACCCATGCCACTAAAATACCTAACGGTAAACTGAAAATGACAGCCACACTGGATACTTTTAGGCTTAGGTAAATCGCTTCCCATTCATAAGGACTTAACATCTGCAAAAAAATGCTCTCTTAACGTTTATTGAGTACGAGGTTCAAAACCGTAACGTTTGAATACTTCTGAAGCCGCTGGGGTTTTTAAGTATTCATAATAATCACGCGTTGCTTGGTTATCTTGATCTTTAACAATCGCCATTGGGTATTCAACAGGTTTATGGGTATCTGCTGGGAAAACACCAACGACTTTCACTTTTTGGCTAGCGACAGCATCAGAACCATAAACAATCCCTAAAGGGGCTTCTTGGCGTTCAACTAATGCCATACCGCTACGCACGTTATTCGTACGTGCTAACAGCGGGTCAACCGTTTCCCATGCACCTAAGTTGCTTAATGCCTCTTTCGCATAGATACCAACAGGAACATGATCAGGGTCACCAACGGCTAAACGGCCACCGTCTAACAGTTTTTTCCAATCAGTTTGTTTATTAATTTCAACTTTATCGATTTTTGCATCTTTCGGTGCGATTAACACCAATTCATTACCTAATAATGTATAGCGCGTATCTTCCACCATCAACTTTTTATCGATGGCGTAATCCATCCATTGTTGATCAGCAGAAATGAACAAGTTAGCGGGTGCGCCTTGCTCAATTTGACGAGCCAAAGTTGAAGAAGACGCATAAGAAGCAACAACTTCAACTTTCGTGTCTTTTTTATACTGCTCTGAAATTTCATTCAATGCATTCGTCAAAGAAGCCGCTGCAAAAACCGTAATTTTATCAGCTGCAAAGCTATTGCTAGCCAGAGTTAATGTCAATGTTGCGCCAGCAAGAAGTGATACCAAACCTTTTTTCATTTTAATTCACCATAGTATTAATCAACACGCTATATATAACAGGACACAGCGATAACTTAAAGTCAAACTACGTATAAAAGTGTGCTGGCTCAAGAAATGATGCAATTTTGTTGCATGTTTTCCCTAAAACTCCACGAGCGATGAAAAATCCCCCAACCGTAAAATCGTTTTTATGTAGAGAACAATTTATTTCCTTTGTAATTTTATCGGCACAAATTGTGCATATTTCAGTATTTCATTCTACTTTTACAAACGACATAGCAAAGGTAATTATATGGGGACGTTTTCGACAAAACTAACGACTCACCTTATGGCTGAGTTAACAATTTAATGGGTTATTTGATAAAGAAATAGCACCTGAAACCTTAGATTCTTTAGCAAAATCGGCGAGTGATGGAAACTTAGAGAGTATTGATTTATTGCATAATATTGCTCTTAGGCAAGACTCTGCAGGAAAAAATGCAGAAAACATCCTATTTGATTTATTTAGTGGAAAACGTTCCGCGGTAAAAGGAATCGATAAAGAAATACAAAAAACCAGTCAGGTTCTGTATCAATCCAAACACCATAGAGAGGCTTTTAAACACCCTTCTAAACTGTTGTATATCATTGGCTCAACCCTAGAAAAACTCGACGATAAAATCGAATTAACCCATTTATTTGCGCAAAACCTACCACCAGTGTTAGGTCATGAATCAGATCTCTGGGGTAATAACCGGATGATAACAAGCGATGAAATTGGCTCTACCGATAAGAGAGAAACGGGATCCTCGACAATGTTAACGGTTAATAGCCCTATTGGCCTCATGCAAAATAATGAGAACCTACTATATGACATAGTTTCTCAGAAAATTATAAGCCAACAACCTCTTAGCCAACTGGAACTATTTCCTGTCAATATTAATAATAACCATTGGGTCTTATTTGTGCTTTACCAAGATGAGGTAAAAAATGAGATACAGGGGATGGTTTTTAATTCTTTTTACGAGCTCGACTCGGAAGCTAAACAGAAAATTGCGCAAGCAGCTGAATTAGCTGGAGCAAAAAAAATTCATTATATTGAAAAGAATATTCAACAATATGTCCCTAATGGATGTGGGCTTTTTGTTCATCAAGCAATCAAAGAACTTACAGAACAGACACCAACGGACCCCATTGAAGCCCTAATGCAGTTCCAATCCTCTTTTTCAGAGAAAACCAGTGAAGAACAACAACAATTTAATATTCAAAAGCGCAGGCAATTATATTCTAGCTACCTAGATAGCCTAAAACCAAAAAGAAAAACCCCCTGACAGCATTTACCATCAAAGGGTCTATAATTAATTCGAATAGTATTCGCTAAGCGTTACTTATTCTCAGTATTATGATGATGAGGTACGTGTGCTTTAGACAGTAAGTTAAAGAACGCGCCCAAACCATAGATCAAACCCATGATCAAAAACATAACAACTGGAACCATCATCAGGGCAAAACCCAGACTTTTAATTAGTTCTAACATAGGAAAAAACCTCTTCAGTGATACTGTACCCACCAGCCTACAAGATACGCTGACGAGGGAAAACTTGACTCTCAATACATTGAGTATAAATCAAATCAAAATAATAACGCACAATTACGTTATAATGGAGACTATTTTAGACAAAATATTATACTAACGACATACTAAACGTGCTTTTTACGTCTGTCATCACCAGCCACACCGGAAGGGAGGAATTTATGCAGGCCGAAATTTTACTCACACTGAAACTACAGGGCAGTTTATTTGCTGATCCTCGCCGTATCGCGCTACTCAAACAAATTAAAGCGACAGGCTCTATCAGCCAAGGGGCTAAACTTGCTGGGATCAGCTATAAAAGTGCTTGGGATGCCATCAATGAAATGAATCAACTCACTGATGATATCCTTGTTGATAGAGCAACAGGGGGTAAAGGCGGTGGCGGTACAACACTCACACACTACGGTGAAAGATTACTTCAACTGTATGATTTATTAGCACAAATCCAACAAAAAGCCTTTGATGTTCTAAAAGAAGACAATCTCCCTTTAGACAGCTTATTAGCAGCTATTTCACGGTTTTCATTGCAAACCAGTGCTCGTAACCAATTTTTTGGTACTTTAATTTCCCGTGACCACATGCAAGTTCAGCAACATGTGCAAATTCGCTTATCAGATAACAGTACTGTGATTAATGCCGCACTAACAGAGCAAAGTGCTAACCGTTTAGGGTTAACTGAAGGTAAAGAAGTACTCGCATTGATTAAAGCGCCTTGGGTAAAAATTACTAAACAACCCGCCCCAACTGGCTTTGATAACCATCTTGAAGGGAAAATTACCACGTTAGAGCGAGGTAATGAGAACAGTGAAGTCATTGTGACACTTACAGGCGGTGAAACGTTATGTTCAACCATGCCAAACAGTGAAATTGATAGTCAATCATTGAAAGTGAATAATAGCGTTACCGCATTATTCAATGCGGACCAAGTGATTATCGCCACCCTCTGTTAGTGTGCTAACTAAGCTTACTTGCTATCATAAGTGAGTAAGCATTCACCTTTTTTCTCTTACCATGCTGTTCAGCTGTTGACTTTATCTTCAATCCTGATTATTTGTGATAGATGACAAGGTAAATAATCATGATAAGGAAGCTTGATGGGCACAATAACAATACAACATGGCAACTTTAAGCTCAGCGAAATACAAACTTTAGACATTCAACAACTTAATATCGAAAAAGGGGATAATTGGGCTTTTATTGGTGCCAATGGTAGCGGTAAATCTTCACTTGCTCGGGTACTTTCTAATGAACTTCCCCCACTTTCTGGCGTTGTAAAAAATACATTCACCTCTCCAGTTCGTCTATCATTTGAACAATTACAAAAAATTATCAATGAAGAATGGCAGCGCAATAACACAGATATGCTCAGTGATGATGAAGATGACACAGGGTATACAGCCGCTGAAATCATCCAATTTAACCATAAAGACAATGAATATTGCCTTGAGCTTGCCGCTCGCTTCGGTATCAGTGACCTGCTGTCTCGTCGGTTTAAGTACCTTTCCACAGGAGAAACTCGCAAGGTACTGTTATGCCAAACATTAATGGGTAACCCCGACCTGCTAATCCTTGATGAGCCATTTGATGGCCTAGATGTCTATTCCAGAAGTCATCTTAGCGAGCTGCTATCAAGTTTGTCTGAAAAAGGCTTAACTTTAGTATTAGTGCTAAACCGCTTCGATGAGCTCCCAGACTTTATTGAAAACATCGGTGTCGTCGCTGACTGCAAGTTAACGATGGCAGGAGATAGAGAGTCAGTACTCGCTAACACGCTAATAACGCAATTACAACACAGCGAGAAAATTAAGCAGCTTTCCATCCCTGAAACAGAGGACCCCACCACAGACGAAAAACTGGATGACACGACACCCCGTATTATTTTGAGAAATGGTATCGTTAGCTACAATGACGAACCGATATTGCACGGGTTAAATTGGCAGGTAAACCCAAACGAACACTGGCAAATTATCGGTGAAAATGGGGCTGGAAAATCAACGTTACTGAGCCTGATCACAGGGGATCACCCTCAGGGATACAGTAATGACCTAACGTTATTTGGTCACCGTCGTGGAACAGGAGAAACCATATGGGATATCAAGCGCCATATTGGTTACGTCAGCAATAGCATTCACCAAGAATACCGTGTCGCCACCAGTGTACTCAATGTCATCATTTCCGGTTTTCATGATTCTATTGGCTTGTACCAAACCCCTTCCGACCGCCAAATACAATTAGCGTATGAATGGTTAGCTTTGTTAGGTTTTTCAACGCAAATAGCTCAACAACCTTTCCATAGTCTTTCATGGGGGCAACAACGCTTAGTTTTAATTGCTCGCGCGCTAGTTAAACACCCTGCTATGCTGATCTTAGATGAGCCATTGCAAGGTCTAGATGGTCTTAATAGGTTGTTAGTTCTGCGGTTTATTGATGTCATGCTAAGCCAAGGTAACACACAGCTCCTGTTCGTCAGCCATCATCAAGAAGACGCCCCTGCTTGTATTACACATCGGCTCACTTTTGTCCCTGACAAGGGTAAATACCGTTACGATATTGAAGAGCTTTAATTTTTAACTTATTTGCCAATAGATGCGATAAAACTATTGGCAAATTTAATCTACTGTTTAATAAATAGTGACGAAATCACACGAACACAATCTATTGATTTTACTTAACTTATTATTTTGTTGATTATTTTAAATTAGAAAATTCACACAAAACCATTACACTGCGCCCCTTCTAATAATTTAGACATCTTAATGGATATTCTTTATGGCTTGGTTAATGTTAGCCTCTTCACTTACAGCGCTTGCAACACATCGTTTAATTGCACTTTTTTTACTCGCTTGCACAATTATTACCGCAGCACTTACACAGGTTATTGATTGGCAAGCAGTTCTGCTATTGGTTGGTATTACAATAATTGTCATTATTCGTTTGCGTATCCAACACTATTTATCCATAAAAATTATCAGTGAAACTACCTTACTCGTTTGTGCAGTTGGCCTCTTTATTCACTTATTTCCCGGGTTTAATAACCTAAAATATCTCGATAAAGTTTCCGTAGGCGCGCATAGCGCCCCTTTCACAATGTATTTTAATTTTGATAAGGCACTCGTCCCTTTTATTTTATTTGCCTGCTTACCAACGTTATTTGTCTGCCGGCCAGCCAAACATGCAACTAAAGTTCAATGGGCACTGCTGGTTATTTCTGTCCCACTTTTATTGTTAATCGCTACTGCCGCCGGTGGATTAGCCTTTGAATCACATTTCCCTAGTTGGCTACCGGCCTTTGTGCTCTGTAATCTATTTTTTGTTTCCTTAGCGGAAGAAGCGCTATTTCGAGGATATTTACAGCAACGTTTAACCCTTTGGTTAAAATCCCCATACCTCGCATTAGTGATTGCTTCGCTGTTATTTGGTGCTGTACATTTTGCTGGTGGACCACTGTTAATTCTCTTTGCTACGTTAGCGGGTTTGATTTATGGCCTAGCTTGGATGTGGAGTGGTAAATTATGGCTTGCTGTATCGATTCACTTCGGGTTAAATTTGGGACATCTGTTATTTTTTACTTATCCTGTAAAAATGGTGGTGAGTCAATAAAAAGGCAAGGCAACGAATTTTAAACTAAGTTTCACATGAAAATTTCTTTGATCGTGACTTTTTTGATTTGGTTTAGATAAAACGTAAGTTGCTACTGGCGTTCGAGTTGACTATCCCTATAATGTAGGTCAGCAATAATTCATTTTTAATTTGAGTGTACTGATAGGAGTTTTAGCTATGGCTGTAACTAAACTGGTTTTAGTAAGACACGGTGAAAGTGAGTGGAACAAAGAGAACCGCTTCACAGGTTGGACTGACGTAGAACTGTCTGATAAAGGCCGCGAAGAAGCAAAAATTGCAGGCCAACTGCTAAAAGACGAAGGTTTTGTTTTTGATTTTGCTTACACTTCCGTTCTGAAACGCGCTATCCATACTTTATGGAATATCCTTGATCAAGTTGAACAGCAATGGTTACCTGTTGAAAAAAGCTGGAAACTGAACGAACGCCATTACGGTGCACTGCAAGGTTTGGACAAATCAGAAACCGCTGCAAAATACGGTGACGAACAAGTTAAATTATGGCGTCGTGGTTTTGCCATCACTCCTCCAGATCTGACTAAAGATGATGAGCGTTTCCCTGGCCATGACCCTCGCTATGCGAAACTGTCAGAAAAAGAACTGCCTGTCACTGAAAGCTTAGCAACCACTATCGAGCGTGTTGTCCCTTATTGGGAAGAAGTGATTAAGCCTCGCGTTGCTAGCGGTGAAAAAGTCATCATTGCGGCTCACGGTAACTCTTTACGTGCCTTAGTTAAATACTTGGATAACATGGGTGAAGATGAAATTCTGAACCTGAATATCCCAACTGCGGTCCCAATGGTTTATGAATTCGATGAAAACATGAAGCCAATCAAACGTTACTATTTAGGTAACCAAGATGAAATCGCAGCTAAACAAGCTGCAGTAGCAAACCAAGGTAAAGCGAAGTAAGCATTTACGATTGCTATCGATAGAGGGTTAAGCGAAAGCTTAGCCCTTTTTTTGTCATAATTATCTTTCTTTTCCGCAAAATTCATTAACTCAAGGTGTAAGAAATCACAATAACCGACTATCATAGGGAAAACAGATTGAAAGGTTGATAAAACAATAAAATGAACAAATTTAATATGTATGTTTGGGTTGGTCTTGTACTTAGCGCCAGTATTTTAGGTTCTCTGCTGTATATGATCCAAGGCGGTGAATTAGTCGTTGATGGTTCAAATGGTGCAGCTAATGCCGAACTGATGAAAACCTTAATGATCATTGCTTGTGTCAGCTTTCCAGTACAAATTATTAGTATGATGGTGATGACTTATAAACCTCGGTTATCCATTGTTCTTGCGGTATTAAGTAGCCTCGCATTAATGCCAATCACCATTGTGTTTACCATGGGAATGATTTTCTCTGCGATCCGTTGGCGTTACCATCAACTAAACCAATTTGATACCTCATTAAATGTTCAATTTGACCAGCGCGTTGAGTTCAACAAACGCAATAACCGTATTTTAGTCGTTGCACTTGGTTTAATTAGTGTCACTTTTATTATATTGAGCCAAAGCTTGGGGATGTTTCTATTTGTTTTCACAATTTTCCTTGGTTACTTTGGCAAAAAAGCGAGTGACAGTATCTATTTAGCGATTAAAGATTCATATTTCTATATTCGCCCAAATATTTTCGCCTACTGCTATCGTATTCCATTAAAAGAGGTGAAATATGTTAAAGGCGAGAAAGGCAAAGTACACTTTGATGTTCAAGTCGATAATGAAGTACTGCAATTAACGGCAACGCCAGCGAATGCAACACCGGAAGAGCAAGCTAAGCTGGAAGAATTATTAAATAGAATTCAAAAATAAAATACCATAAAAAAGCCAGTTAACGATGTTCTTTCATCGCTATCACTGGCTTTTTATAACTAAGTTTTATCGATTGCGGCGGGCAATCACTGCATCCGATAATTGACGTAACACTTTTTCAGTATCACTCCAACCGATACACGCATCTGTCACACTTTTACCGTAAACTAGTGGCTCATCAGATTCGAGATTTTGGTTACCTTCCACAAGATTACTTTCAATCATAATTCCTGTAATTGAGCGGTCACCTTGGCTGATTTGCTCGCTAACATCTGTTGCCACTTCCATCTGTTTTTCGAATTTTTTACAGCTATTCGCATGACTAAAATCAATCATGATACTCGGCACAAGCCCTGCTTTCTCTAGCCCTTCACGTACTTCTTGCACATGCTTAGCACTGTAATTCGGCTCTTTACCACCACGTAAAATAATATGGCAATCTGGGTTTCCGCTAGTGTTCACAATAGCAGAATGTCCCCACTTAGTTACCGATAAGAAACAATGAGCTGAACGTGCTGAATTAATTGCATCAATTGCAATTTTAATCGTACCATCAGTACCATTTTTAAAGCCGACAGGGCAAGATAAGCCTGACGCTAACTCACGGTGAATTTGTGATTCAGTCGTACGAGCACCGATTGCCCCCCAACTCATCAAGTCTGCCACATACTGTGGGCTGATGACATCTAAGAATTCACCCGCAGTCGGTAAGCCTTGGTTATTGATTGTTAACAGCAATTCACGTGCAATACGTAAACCTTCATTAATATCAAAGCTACAATCCATTTTAGGGTCATTAATTAGCCCTTTCCAGCCTACTGTTGTGCGCGGCTTTTCAAAATACACACGCATCACGATTTCCAATGAGCCTTTTAATTCCTCACGTAATTTACCCAAGCGCTCAGCGTACTCTAAAGCCGCTTTAGTATCATGAATTGAGCAAGGGCCAATGACGACCACTAAACGGTCATCTTTACCGGCTAAAATATTGTGGATTGCCAGGCGTGCTTCATGAACGGTAAACGCAGCTTTGTCGGTTGCTGGAAATTTTTCGAGCAGAGCAATTGGTGGTAATAATTCTTTAATTTGTTTTATTCTGACGTCATCGTTCTGATAATTCATACCCGTATATCCAATGTTTATTATTTTTTACTGTAGTTGATTTACATGCCAAATTTATCCACGTTAGTTTCGCTCGAACAAAGCGCAGAGTAGACAGCTGAATTTCCTCGCTGTACCCAAAGGATAAAAGAGAATTAGCATCGAAATTTTAATCTAACCGTTCAACAGACATCTGTAAACAGGCAAGCGCACGATAAAACTAGGACTTTATTAGCCGCCAATTATAAAATGAGGTGAAATGTTGAAATTTAGCACAATAAGTCAGCGAAAATAGCATTTTACAGAGCAAATAATAGCTAAAACAGCTAAATGACGATAATGTCACTTTCGCTGTTTTAGTCGATTTTTTCTCTCTAAGTGCGGGAAATAGGCAAAGAGCCGTTTTCTTTTGCTGATTTTATCCAAAGTCTAGAGCCATTTAGGGCGATACCTAATAAAATTAAGTATTCTAATGACATGGCATAAACGCCTTGAATAAAGAAAATCACAATACTGATGACGTTAATAATGACCCACAATAACCAGTTTTCAACATACTTACGCGTCATTAAAATCATTGCGACAACAGAAAGAATGGTCATTGCTGAATCCCAGAATGGGAATGCGTCAGGCTCTATCGTAGGCATCGCAAGGTTGGCACCAAATAGGTTTAATAACTCGACAGCCCATCTCGCAAGCACACCAAATACCGCATCAATATTAAATGTCAGATAAATAATAGCGATGATTGAAATAACGAGTGTGATAGCGGCTTTTGGTAAGCTCAACCAACGAATTTTTAGTTCTGCTTGCTGTGAACTAGTCACTCGGCTCCATGCGTACCAGCCATAGATATTAGCAACAAAGAAAAATATCTGTAGCAATAAATTTGCATATAGCTGAATTTGAAAGAAAATAACCGCGAATAGAGAAACATTAATTAACCCAAACAGGTAATTAATCGTTTTTTCTAGGCTAGCAAGCAAAATGCAAAGTAAGCCGGCAATCGTCCCCACGGCTTCAATGTAAGATAAATCATAAACTGAACCCCAGAGTGGGATCTGCACTAACGTATTGGCTGTACTAAAGAAATCCATCCCAAAATCCTTTATAAGTGATCGTTAATGTTGTATTGCTCAGTACTTCATTCAAATTGTATTTTATTATTTTAGACTCTCTGCAAAATCTAGCATCTTATTTAATGGTCGTAATGCTTTTTCTCGTAATATTTCACTAACTTGAATTTGATGGCCTTGGGTACTCCCTTCTAAAGCATCAGCAATCGCTTTTAAGCCATTCATTGCCATCCAAGGGCAATGTGCACAAGTGCGGCATGTAGCGCCCTCACCCGCTGTAGGAGCAATGTAAAGCGTCTTATCCGGGCAAGCTTGCTGCATTTTGTAAAAAATACCTTTATCCGTCGCCACTATCATCGATGGGTTAGGTAAATTTTGTGCCGCTTTAATTAACTGGCTTGTAGAACCCACCGCATCTGCAAGGTCGACAATCGCTTGTGGTGACTCGGGGTGAACCAATACCGCTGCCTCGGGGTACAACGCTTTCATTTTTTCTAATGATTGGGTTTTAAATTCATCATGAACAATACAAGCCCCTTCCCAACAAAGAATATCAGCGCCTGTTTGCTGTTGAACATAGCGTCCGAGATGGCGGTCAGGAGCCCAAATAATTTTCTCACCCAAGCTGTCAAGGTGCTCGATTAACTCGACAGCAATACTGGATGTCACCACCCAATCAGCCCGCGCTTTTACTGCTGCTGATGTATTCGCATATACCACAACAGTCCTATCAGGGTGCTCATCACAAAAACGGATAAACGCCTCTTCAGGGCAGCCTATATCCAGAGAACATTGGGCTTCTAATGTTGGCATTAAAACTTGCTTTTCTGGGCTGAGGATCTTTGCAGTTTCCCCCATAAATTTCACGCCAGCAACAACCAAAGTTGAAGCCGAATGCTTAGCACCAAAACGCGCCATTTCCAATGAGTCTGCAACGCAACCTCCCGTTTCTTCAGCCAATGCTTGAATTTCAGGGTCGGTATAGTAATGTGCAACGATTACCGCATTTTTATCCACCAAAAGCGACTTAATCTTCTGCCGATAAAAGGCTTTTTCATCCGAGCTTAATCGTGCTGGTTTTGCTGGGAATGGGTAAACTGACTGGTCAAAATCGATAAACACGCTCATTGGTTGCCTCTGTTTAGCAAAAAGCGATTTTATCACCTTGTATAAGTTTAAAACCGCAAGTTTACGCACATTTTGTTTTATATACTAAACAAGATACCCCACTTAGCTTAATAAGTCTCCTTTCTTTTTACCTATCGAATGACCTTTTGAGCTCATATTTTGGCTTTTTTACACTTTTTACGTTTGAACCTTCGCTTTTATATGCCTTTATCGGTATCGTAGCAGCCATTGTTATACTTAATAGGCAAGTTATGGAATCACCTGCATCTTTAATAAATAAAATTATCTCTATTTCATTACTCGATCCAAGAATTGAAGCAGTCATATTGACGGGATCTCGTGCTCGGGAGCAAGACATTGATAGCTATTCAGATATTGATATTGAGTTGATTGGCCATGGCACAACTGAAATATTTAAGCAGAAGTCTTGGATTAATCAGTTTGGTGAACCTTTAGTTGCTCTTCATTTGCTAAATCTTGAAGAAGATGCGCCTGATTGGCCAACCTGTTTGGTCATTTTTAAAGAGGGTCGTAAAGTGGATTTCACCTTTGCCGAACCTGAGCGATTATCTAAGATGAAGCAGGAAGGTTTAGATGCCACTTTTTCTCGCGGCTTTGCAGTATTACTCGATAAAACCGGGATCACCGAAGGCTTACCTGAAAGTATTAATCAACAAGTACTCACACCACCTCAATTCACTGCGGAGCAATTTACTGAAGTTGTCTCTGACTTTTGGCATGAAGCTCATCAGGTCACGGTAGCTTTAACTCGAGATGAATTATGGGTCGCATGGTCAAGAAGTGCTGATATGAAACAGTATTTTTTGACCATGATAGAACGTCTAGTCGCTATGCAAAATGATGATGTTTGGTATAAAGGACGTAACTACCATGAATGGATGCCTAAGAAATATATCAAAGCGCTAGAAATTATCTTTAATTGTGGAACCGCACATAGCGCAGCATTGTCTCTTCAATGCTTAATGCGTTGCTTTAATGAGGCCACTACCGAGCTCGCTAGCCTGCAAGGCTTCGATGATATGCAGCTGATGGCAGAGCAAATGCAAGAATTGCTTATTGGTATTTTACAGGATAACGCCCTACTCCCTGAAATACTGTAAAATAAGGTAACTAAAGCACAACGAAGGAACGTAGTGCTTTTATTGCCGAAGTACGACCAATCGAATATATATTATTGACTTAAAGGATTT